>CAKNFP010000004.1 GCA_930633525.1 Hyphomicrobiales bacterium | reverse complement strand
CGGTGGCCTCACCCAAAGGCGGGGCAGGAAAGACCATGACCACGATCCTGCTCGCCGGCGAGTTCGCCGCAGCCGGGCACAAGGTCCTCATCGTCGACACAGATCCGCAGGAATCGGCATCGCGCTGGTATCGCAACAGCAAGAAGATCGGTTTCGCGCTCCGCAATATCGCCCTGGAGTCGGTGACCGATGTCGGCGCTCTCGGCGAGACGCTCAAGAATGCGCGGCACTATTCGCTGATCCTTGTCGACATCCAGGGGACCGCGAGCGCGGCCATGGGCGCAGCAGTTGCCTATGCCGATTTCGTCGTCATCCCGACACGTCCCCATGTGTTCGATGTCGACGGATCTCTGGCCCTGATCCGGCAGATCGAACTGCTGGGTGGCCGGCACCGGACGATCCCCTACGGCGTGCTGATGAACGGCGTATCGGGCATCGACAAGAACACCATGGCGTTCAAGACCGCGCTCGCCCAATTGACGAAGGCGAAGGTGCAGCTCTTCGACAGCTTCCTGTCGCAGCGCCCGACCTTCGCGGCGATCGCCACAGCCGGCACGCTCTACGAGGTCGACAGCGATTCAAGCCCCATCAAGGATGCGCGGGATCAGACGAACGCCGTCGCGGCCGAAATCATCAATCGCTTAGGGAGTGCACGTTGATGGCCGAGGAGACCGACAACGTGGTTCCCGCCGCCGGCAACAGGCTGCCGTCATTGCCGAAGAAGCGGGCCTCCGGTCCATTCCAACGGCTCGAGGAGCTGACGGAGATTGTCGATCCCCCTCAAGATTTGCGGCTTCAGGCGCAACGCGATCCGCGCAGCCTCGAAGCCGGCGGGATGTCGATCGATCCCGCCAAGAATACAAATATCGAGACGGTCCCGCCTACCGACGCAGACCGTCACCGCGAGCTGTCGGCCGACCCGGCAGCAGAACTGCCGCAGAAGGTCGAGCACATGGTCCTGCAAACGACGGTCCCCCTCGACAAGGCCCAGGCTTTTAAGATGCACTGCATCAGAAACCGGACCACGGTTCGCGAAGAGCTGCGCCGGCTCGTCGATCAGGTGGTTTCCGCTCTGCCGGCCGAGCGCTAGGCTCGGGTCGCAAACGCCGTCACGACCTCTCGTCGACCGGTAGCGACGGGCCTCCGCGCGGATGCATCGATCCGGCCGGCGAGCCTTCGACCACAAGCCAGGAGAACGCGGATGCGCCGGTTGGAAATCGCAGGCGACGTTCTGAACGAAGATGACACTGCCCTGCCGGACGCGATCGCGGCGGCCTATCGCGATCGCATCCGCCCGCTCTGCCTATGCCGGCAGCCCGGCATTCCGATGTATGTCGCGGCGATGGGCGAGCAGCATGTGATCAAGCGCATGCCGCTCTCGGGCGGCCAGCACGATCCGGCCTGCGATTCCTATGAACCGCCTGTCGACTTATCGGGGCTTGGCCCGCTGATGGGCAGTGCGATCCGGCTCGATCCCGAGAGCGGGATGGCGGCGTTGCGACTGGAGTTCAGCCTGACGCGGACCGGCAGCCGTGCAGCGCCGACGCCAGGCGCATCGGAGACGACGTCGGTGAAGAGCGAGGCGCGTCGGCTGTCGCTCCGCGCGCTTCTGCATCTGCTTTGGAACGAGGCTGGCCTGACCAAATGGACCTCCGCCTGGGCCGGCCGCCGCCACTGGTGGAACATCCGCTGGCACCTGCTCGAGGCTGCGAAGACGATGCTGGTGAAGGGGGCGCCCCTGAGTGACGTGCTCCTGGTCCCGGAGCCCTTCCGCGCCGACCAGAAGGAGGCGATCGAGCAGCGGCGCGCCGCATCGCTCAGCGTGATCCAGCCGCAGAAGACCGGCCCACGCAAGCTCATCGTGCTGGCGGGCGAGGTCAAGGAATTCCAGGCGGCGCGCGGCGGCCACCGACTCGTCATCAAGCACCTGCCCGGCTTCCCGTTTCTGCTCGACGATCGTGCCTGGGTTCGCGTGCAAACGCGCTTCGAAGCGGAGCTCGCGCTATGGGCGGCGAACGACGCCTCGCATCTGATCGCGATCGCGACCTTCGGGCTGAATGCGGCTGGTATCGCAATCGTCGAGGAGATCGCGCTGATGGTCGTGGCGGAGAACTGGATCCCTTACGAATCCGCGCAGGAGCTGCGCCTCGTGGAGGTGCTGGCGAAGGCGCGCGAGCAGAGCATCAAGGGCCTGCGCTTCGCCTCGCCCGCGGGCCAGCCGATCGTGGCCGCGCTGTTGCTGCAGCACCGGCCACGGCCGCTGGCCTTCTTCGTCGTCCCGGCGAATGCGGACGACGCCTATCAGGAGGCGCTTGATGAGATGATCGCGTCGCGCCCGGAGATGGATAGCTGGATCTGGCACACGGACCGTGGCGAGATGCCAGCGCTCCCCGTCCGATAACGATGTCGGCCCATAATGTGCCGAGGCGACGGACGGATGGCCGGGTGGGTCCGGCAACGGGGTGCCGGCTCAATGAGCCGGCCCGCGCTCGTGCGGATCGAACTCGTGGATGGGCTCAAGGTCGTCGTCGGCGTCGAGCTCGTCGCTCGGGAGGGCGCCGTACTGGTTGCCGGACTTGAAGAGTGTGACCGGGACCATGAGGGTACGGGCGAGCTGGAAGGCGTGGTTTAGCGCGAGGCTGAGATCGGACATCGTCGTGAGGCTCCATCCGGAGCGGGGGAATTCCCGCTCGATGGCTCCTCGAAGGGCCGGCCCCGGTCGCGATCACCGCATCGGCGTAGCCAAGCGGCCGCAGCTTGCTAGCGGACCCTTCATGGGTTGATCGTGGAAGACCCGGGGGTGGACCAGGACGCCATCACGAAAGAGCGGGATTGCACCGCCTCGGCCAGAGCCGCTAACCGCATGGCCCTGATCTTCGAACGACACCTCGACACACGCCGCTCGCCGGCAGCCGGCGCAAGTGCTCGACCGATGCGGCGGCACGACCCAAAACCCGCCAGCGCAGAACCGGCACGCGCCTTGACGTTGTCACGATGCGCACGCCCTATGCCGGTCGCGCCACGATCAGGCGCGTAGACACAGATTCGACAAACGACATCACCGAGGAGCGCCCCGATGGCCACCACCGCCGAAATCGCCGACAAGATCGCCACGGAGCACAAGCTGACGAAGGCGCAAGCCAAGGCCATCGTCGACAGCGTCTTCAAGACCATCACCGACGCGGCGGCGAGCGGTGCTGAAACGAACCTGGCTGGATTCGGGAAGTTCAAAATTCAGGACAAGCCGGAGCGCGAAGCCCGCAATCCCGCGACCGGCGCGACGATCAAGGTCGCGGCGTCGAAGAAACTGACCTTCACGCCGGCGAAGGCGGTGAAGGACGCCCTCAACGGCTGAAGCCCCCGACCGCGAACGGCAACACTGCCGTCATCGACATGCGAAGAGGAGGCTCACGCCTCCTCGGTCTCGCGCCGCCGGTCCGCCTCGGCGAGCAACTGGTCGAGACGCGCCTGTGTCTCGGCGCGTTCCTTGCGGGTGAGGATGCATTCCGCGAGCTCCGCGCGCAGCTCGGCGATATCAGCGTAGATGTCGAAAGCGTAGTCCATGTGAACCTCCCATGTCTCGATGACGGGAGGCCGCCACCGGTCGTTGGAGGTCCGGGGCAAGGATTGCGTCAGCAACCGGCGGATGCCGGCGGGTGGGGGAGCCGATTTTGTCGACGGGCGCGCATGCGTCCTGCGAGAAAATTGGGGGCACCGCCCGTCCTTGCGGCGGGCCGACTGACGGTATGCTTGTAGCCCCAGAGAGAAAGACGGCCTGGCTCCACGGTGCCGCGCGCTCCCGGAAACGCGGGCTCCCGGCTCTGAGAATCTGCTCGACAGGATGGCGCGCCACGCCGGCGGCAACCGGGTGTGCCCCCTTGCCCCATGCCTCGCGAACGGTGGTCGGACCGACATGGAAATGGCCCCGCCGTGTGGCGGGGCCAGGGTTGCGGTACCTCAGTCCCGGTTCGGCCGGGACCAGATCAGCTGGAGGCCCTGCTCGCCTTCGACCTCGACCAGGGTGGCGTAGATCGGGGCCGGGAAGCTCGGGTCGTCGAGCTTAACCGAGAGGTAGTCGCGGCCGCTCTGCTCGGAGTGCTTCTGCCAGGCCGCACCCAGTTCGACGGCGCCGGAGTAGATGCGGAAGTGTGGGCCCTTGTCCGAGGGGTTTTCGATGCGCTCGAGGCGAGCCTTGACGTTGAGGGTGAGGGTCTTGATCGAGCCGGTGAAGTTGCCGGTGGTGGTGGAGGTGAAGGTGCCGATGGTAGCCATGGTGCCGTTCCTTTGCAGTTTCGGGCCGCGCCCTTCGCGACCTCGATGGCTGTCGACAGGACCGGGGGCGATCGGACCGCACCCCACCGGGGTCCCCGGCGCGCTTGCGCGCTGGGGTGGTCCTTAGGGGCCGGAATGCAATGGAGGACGGCTGGAAGCGGCTTTCTTGCCGCGCGAGGAATGGCGCGCAGCGCCAGGGGAAGAAAGTTGCGCGAGGCCGTTGCGGGAGGACGATCGAGGCGAAGCCGCTCTCCGGTCAGACATGCCCCATCGAGCCCGCGGGAGGCAGGCCTGGATCAGGCCGATAAGGAACGGCACAATGGCTGCCGCCGCGTCGGCGCACAGATTCCCCGCCGGCTCACGCCGGAACGATCTGCCCGGCAACCTTCCGCGAATGCGACACTCGCCCGCCCGGAGAACCGAGGCCAGGCGCCAACGCAGCCTTCCACTTCCCGCCCCGGAAACGTGCCCGCGCGCCGGCATCACCGGCAGTCGAGAGGTGCGGTACCCCTCCGCAAAGCTTTGCGGCGTGGCAGGCTTTCCGCGGTGCATCCTGCCCCAGCCGCGGACGTCGAAGGTTCGGACGGCCCAGGTCTGCTTGGGTCACCGTGCCATGGACAGGCACCATGTTCCGAAGCACTCGTGCCGCCGCCCGAGGGACCATTGGCTGGAGGGCGATCTCGCCTTGAACGAGCATGGCGTTCCAGACAGGCATCGCGCCTCTGCGATCTCTCGGACAAGCGATCGTAACCGGAATCGGCGGAGACGGCCGCAGGCTGGCTCCGTGCCGCAGGCATAGAGCGCGGCCGCCCGGAACGGGCGGTGGCCCCGTCCCATCTCATGGCTCAGTCACTGCCGGGGATCGTGCAGCCGCCGATCCCCCTACCCCCGGCCAGGTGAGGTCCACCTTTGGCCATGAGAAAACAGCCCGCTCATGCGCTCCTGCTTTTGCTGGCCTTGATCGCCAGCAATTCGGCATAGCGGCCATGGATCGCGTCCCGGTCGAGAAACCGGGCATTCAATCGGAGCAGGTCGCTGACTTCCGCCCGGACCTCGGCCAACAACTCGGCTTCCGTGTCGGAGAGCATTCGTGTCGGCCATCCCTTCACATAGAGCATCGACCGGCTGATGCGGTGCTCCGCGGCGATGCGCCGGGCCGCCATCTCCTTCGCGAACGCCAACGCATCACGAGCGTCAGGATGAAGGAGATGCGGTGCGATGTCGCCGAGCCAGCGCGCGCCCTGGAATGCGAAGGTGCTTCGGCATTCGAGATCGACCATGCGGCGATAGAGGCCTTGGGCCTCGAGTTGGCAGCTTGCTGCCTTGAGGTCGGAGAGGCTCGACATGATGCAGAACCGGCACGAGACGCGCGTCATCCCGAATTGCCGGTAGGCCGGATGAAGCGCAACGCCCCAGGCGTCGATCGCGTCGAAGACCTCGGCCTCGGTCCAGTCGAGGATCGGCCGCCAGGTCCATATCCCGCTGCGGTGGTTTCGATCCGCGATCCCGGCCCGGGCACGCTGACGGCTTTCCTGTCGTCTCACGCCGACAACGCTGATGACGGTAAGCCCCTTGAAGCTTCGGCCAAGCGCGGCATGGATCTGGGACGTCTTCAGCTCCGAGGTGCAGAAGCGCAGGGCCGGCGTCGACCAGCAGGGCACGAGAGACACGGTGGAGAGATCTTCATACCGCGCGACGTTCGAACGCCATCGGCTCTCCCAGCGCTGCATGAGGCCGCCCTGCTTCCGGCGAACGATGACGAGCTCGACACCGAGGAGAGACGCGAGGTGCTCGCAGACCGGGAGCGAATCCGCCCATTCGACGATGCCGAGATCGGCATGGATCAACAGCCGGGGGCCGGTGTGGCCGATCCGGTCGAGATATTCGAACGTGGCGATCGCTGCCGCCTGGCTGTCCTTGCCGCCCGATACGCCGATGGCGACAGGAGCGTGCTGCCAGAGGAGCGCGGCAATCGCCGGCGTGATTGCGATCGGCCGAGATTTGTGACGCAGAGGCAGGCGGGCAGGCTCGAAGTCCTTCCGCTTTGCGATGGGGAAAGCCTGCATCAGCCTGCCTCCCCGACATGGTCATCCAGCCGGAGCGGACCACGGTAATGTTCGATTGCCGGCATGTAGACCGGTGCGCCGCGCGTGGTCGCGGCAAAGCCAAGGATCAGCAGACAAGAGGAACGACCGGCAGCCATTATGCGGCCTCCCGTTCTTCACAGGACGCCGGCTGAAGGCCATGCAGATAGGTGACAGCCCGCTGCGCATGCGCCGCGGCCTGGAAGATGGCGCGCTTGTCGTCGGCAAGGACGCGTAGCCAGGAGTCGAGATAGGAGGCGTGATCCGGCCGGGGCTCGAGTTCGGGAACGATGCCGAGGTCCGCGCACAGAAAGCATGACCCCAGCTCGGCGCGTTATCTGAACAGTCAACCTGTCTCAGGCGGATTTTTCGGCGGCATTTGTCTGAAAATCCACACGCTTCCGATCGATCTCGACGCGTGAGACAGATTCGAGGGGTGCTCAGAGGCCCTTGCCACTATTCAACCGGCGCAGCAGGACAGCTTGGCGACGTCCCTGTCGAAGGCTAGCGCCGCGAGCTTCAGGCCCTCGACGGTGGTGAGGTACGGAAAGATCGTGTCCGCCAGATCGTCGACGCTGAGCCCCTGCCGGATTGCCAGTGTTGCGGTCTGGATGCTGTCGGCGCCTTCCGGCGCGAGGATGTGCGCGCCAAGCAGCCGGCCGCTGCCGGCGTCGGCGACGAGCTTGATGAGCCCACGTGTGTCGCGGGCGGCAAGCGCACGGGGCACCTGGTCGAGACCGATCGTCGAGACGCGGACCGCATGCCCGGCGGCGCGCGCTGCGGCCTCGATCAGCCCGACGCTCGCCACCTGCGGATCGGTGAACACGATCGCCGGCATGGCGCTGTTGTCATAGCGCAGGCTGTCGCCGTTAAGGGCGTTCTTGGCCGCGAGCTTGGCACCGTAGGCAGCCATGTAGACGAACTGGTCGCGGCCGGTGACGTCGCCGGCGGCATAGATGCCAGCGCGCGTCGTGCGCATGCGGTCATCGACGACGATGCCGCCCTTCGGCGAGATGGCAATCCCGTGCTCGGCAAACCCGAGGCCTTCGATGTTGGGCGTGCGGCCGGTGGAAATCAGCACCTGATCGGCGCCGACAGCAATATCCTCGCCGTCGCGCGTAACGGTCAGTGAAACGCCGCCCTCAGTCTTGCGGATCGTACGGTAGGCGATGCCGGAGACGACAGTGATCCCTTCGTCCTCGAAATACCCCGTCAGCGCCGCGCCGATCTCCGGCTCGGCCTCAGGCAACAGTCGCGAGCGACAGACGAGCGTCACCTTGACGCCGGCACGGGCGAACATCTGGGCGAGTTCCGCGCCGATATAGCCGCCGCCGATGACGAGCAGTGAGGACGGCAGCTTCTCAAGCTCGAGCGCCGACGTGCTGGTCAGATACGGCACGGTCTCGATCCCAGGGATGGCGGGGATTGCCGGCCGCGCGCCGGTAGCGATGATGATTTTGCCGGCCGGAATGCGTGTACCATTCACCTCGACACCGTCGTCGACGAGGCGCGCCGGCCCATCGCGATACGCGATGCCGTTGTAGGCGGGGAGCAGGTCGACATACTTGGCCCGGCGCAGCTCCGAAACCAGCGCGTCCTTCTGACGAACGGTTCCGCGCCAGTCGGCCAGTTCGGCCTCGGCTGTGATGCCGGCAAAACGGGCTGCCACGCGAGCGTTGTGCAGCGTCTCAGCGGCGCGGATGAGGGTCTTCGATGGTACGCAGCCGACATTGACGCAGGTGCCGCCGATGGTACCACTGCCGATCAGCGCGACTTGGGCGCCCTGATCAGCGGCGGTGATCGCGGCAGAGAAGCCGGCCGAGCCGGCGCCAATCACGACGAGGTCGTAGGTGCCACCATTGCGGCCGTTGGCCGGGAAGGGGCGGCTTGCGACCGCCGTGCTCTTCGACGCCGTATCGAGTCCAGCAAGGCTCGGCCCGAACAGAGCGCGGCCAGCCTGCAGTCCTTCCTCGATCGACAGCCGGAAACCCGGCTTGTCGGCAGAACGTTCGTCGCGCCAGAGGGAGAGATGCTCGTCCGAGCAGAAGAAGGCGGTCGTCGCGCAGAGCGAGCTCGCGGCGCAGCCGCCTTCATAGCGGACACTTTGCCACATGACGGCCGTCGACGGCGCGACGGCGGCCAGCGCCCGTCCTCGCTCACGCGTCGTGATCCGGATCGGCGCGCCGCAATGGCGGCATTGCGAGGCGATCGCGACGTCACGACCGGTCATGGCGCCGATGCCGAGCGCGTCGACCGCGCACATGGCGTTGAGAACATGTCCGTCCAGCGTGACCCGATGGCCGGTGTCGCGGTCGGTGAAGGGATAGGCACCGACGATCTGCTCGCCGTCGAGAACGACGAGGTCGCGCCGGCGAAGTTCTGCGAGCAACGGCCAGATGGCCGTCTCGCTCAAACTTGCACGTTCCGCAAGCGCGCCTATAGCCGGGGCCTGCCCGTCTTCGGCGTAGAGCTGGAGCAACGCAACGCGCACGCGGTCCGTGGTGGGATCGTAGCCGCTCCAGCGATTGAGCACGTGGTCGGAGCCGACCATCGCCTGCAAGGCGTCTCGGACCGCCGGCAATGTGACGGCCGACCAGTCCGGAAACGTAACATCGGGCCGCACGGCGAAGCTCGGCAGTGTCGCGGGCTGAGAAACGGCAGGTTTGTCCCGGGAGGAGGATGCACAGCAATCGTTCATGGCTTCAGGCTTCCTTGTGGTTCTTGCTCTCGCCGCAGGCCGCATTCGCCCGGCGGCGGTAGAGGCCCCACGCTATGAGTCCCAGGCTGACGGCCAGCAGTGAAAACGCCATCAGATCCGCGCTGACGAGCCACGCGCCCAGACCGACGAGCGGCAGCAGGACGGCAAGAATGGGTGTCACGCAGCAGATCGCAGCTATTATGCCGCCCGCCACGCCGGTGCGGACCAGGGCAAGGTCGTTCATGTCAACTGCCCTGCCTCGGGTGGGCCGGATAACCGGCATTCATGCTGGCGGCCGCGATGGCATCGGGGTTCGTCTTCGCATCGTCGAAGGTGACAGTCGCGGTCTTCGCCTCGAAGGAGACGGTCACATTCGCGACGCCGGGGACCGCCGCCATCGTGGTCTTCACAATGTAGGGACACGTGGCGCAGGTCATGTTGTCGACGGCGAAGGTGATGGTGCGCTCGCCGGCCCAGGCGGCAGGGGCCAGCATCAGCGAGCCGATCAGGGTGCAAACGCTCAAACTCTTCATAGGGGGAGGCTCTCCTTTCGGTATCAGGCGGAAAGCAGCAGCGGAGCAACGTAGTCGAAGGCGAAGGCAGCAACGACGAGAACCGTTGCCATCCAGAGTCCGATCTGGACGAGGCGGCTGGGGGCGGGGCGTGTGCAGGCTTCGCCGTCGGCGCAGGCTCGCCGTGGCTTCCAGTAGACGAGGTAAAAGCCGTAGCCGAGAACGCCTGTCGTCCCAGCGACGAAGAAGGGCTTGTAGGGGGCAAGTGCCGTCAGATTGCCAATCCAGGCACCGCTGATACCAAGGCTGAACAGGATGAGTGGAATGATGCAGCAGGACGAGGCGCCGATGGCGCCGAGAATACCGCCGACTGCGACCAGGCGCTGCCGCCGGACCTCATTCTGCTCGGGCGTCGTCAGCTTCGCTGCAGTCGGTGCAATGTCTGCTGGTCCATATCGCGATGCATTCATGTCAGGACTCGCTTTCCTTGCCGAATTCCTATCCAGGCGCTAGTGTGCAGTCTGTAGCAACTACAGAGTCAAGAGGGCTTTTTGCGATGGGCGATCACGCCGGGATGAAGGGCATACAGCGGGCCGAGCTCGCCCGGCGGACGGGCTGCAATCTGGAGACGGTGCGCTATTATGAGAAGGTCGGCCTTCTGCCCGAGCCGCCGCGCACGGCGAGCGGCTATCGCAGCTACAACAGCACTCACGAGCGGCGGCTTCGCTTCGTTTTGCGGGCGCGCGAGCTCGGGTTCTCGCTTGACGAAATCCGTGAGCTCCTGCGTCTCGTTGACGAGCGCGACCGGCCCTGTGCCGAAGCACGCGATGTCGCTGCCGTCCACCTTGCCGACGTCCGGGCGAAGATCGCCGACCTGAGGCGCATGGAGCGGGTGCTCGAGGACGTCGTTGCCCAGTGCGGCGACGGCACGCTCCCGGAGTGTCCGCTGATCGAGACGCTGTTCCAGGAGCGAACCGTCAACTGATCGAGCAGGGGCGCCTATGCGGCGCCCCGGACCTCGTGCTGGCGATCGCCGACCTGCTGCGCGTGCATCCAGTCGGTGATCTCCTGCGCCTTGCTCGCGGCGGTGAAGATGGCGCGCGAGTCGGAACGCAGCACCTTGAGCCAGGAGGCGATGTAACGGGCGTGGTCGGGTCGCGGCTCGACGCTCAGGTTGAGATCGGCGCAGATCATCGCGCTCAAGAGCTCGACCGTGCATTCCTCCATCGCGTAGGCGGCCGAGCCGAAGCGTCCGGAAAGATCGCGGTCGAGGCGATGCCTGGCGCCGGAAGCGTGGCCGCATTCATGCAGCAACACGGCGTAGTAGGCGACCGCGTCGCGGAAGCAGGCGAACTCCGGCATCTGCACCTGGTCGGTAGACGGGCGGTAGTAGGCCTGCGGTCCGCCGTGGCGGATGTCGATGCCGAGGGCCGCGCAGAACCGTTCGGCCCGCTCGATCCGCTCGACCTCGGGCAGCTCCGGCGTCTCGGGCGGTGTGTAGCCGTCGACCTGCGCGCAGTTGAAGACGGTGTAGCCGCGGGCGAACATCCGCCGGGCGGGCTCGTCGCGATCCTCGTCGCCGTGTTGGGCGTCCGCATCGCCGCGATCGGTGGTCTTCCAGAACACGACCAGATGGCCGCGTTCGCCCTTGCGAACCTGGGCGCCGAGCGCCTGCCATTGGCGGTAGGTGCCCCAAATGCCGGCGGGATAGCCGGCCGCGTGCGCCGCGGCCCAGAGCGAGAGGATGTTGACGCCACGATAGGCCTTGCACGAGGCGACGTTGACCGGCGTGGTGATGGCCGATCCGTCGTGATGCCACGGCATCCGGTAGTCGCCGGCGCCGGCTTCGATGGCGGCGATGATCTGGCTGGTGACACGCTCGTAGATATCAGTCCGGGTCGAGTTGCTGCGATCTGTGGTCATGGGTGCCTCCTTCAGCTCGCCCTCTCCGTCGAGGGCGAGGCGGCAGGGGCAGACGCGGGGGGCCGGCCCGTCACACCCTGTTCTCGGTGCTGGTGCGGAACAGGGTTGATGGGCTGGCAGCGTCTGCCACACCCGAGCCCCTGCCTCGACGGGCGAGCTTGAAGAGGCACCCATGACCGACGACCGCAAGACCGGTCGACGATAGGCAGTTGCGCGGCTCTCAGCCGGCGCCGTCTCGCGGCGGGCGTCGCAGCGCGACGACCTTGGCCTCGCGCGATCGGTCAAGCTCGTCCTGCAGACCGGCTATCACCGCATCCCGCTCGGCGATCTGCAGCGTCAGCACCTGGATGTGCTGGGCGAGCGTGCGGGCGAGGCCGCGCAGCTCGGCGATCTCGGCGCCGCGCACGGCGCGCAGCTCGGCCTCGAGCGCGCGGATGCGCTCCTTGAGGGCTCTCGGAGTGGCTCGCCGGTGGCGTGCTTCGGCGGCACGGAACTCGGCGAGAACATCGACCGCACGGTTCGCCGTCGCCCGGCTGACTCCGGCCTCGCGCGCCAGGTTGGCGACGGTCAGCGCGCCGTCGGTGCGCTCGGGGCGGCCGTCGAGCAGCCGTGCCATCGCCGCCCGCAGCGCCGCCTCGCTCTTCGGGCCGAGCGCGCTCATGCGGCGCCCTCTATCAGGGGTGCGATGAGCCGGCGTTTGCGTTCGTTGTCGCGCGCGATGGCTTCGCGTTGCAACGGCGACAGGCGCCGGTCGGCAAGCAGCCCTTCGCCCTCGGCGATCGAGGCCTGCCACGGCTCGCGATGCCGGGCGGTCAGACAGGCGTTCGGGCAGCGATCGGGACTGCATCGGGAAAGCGCCGGCGCCGTTCGCTCGGGATCCGCCACGTCCGTGAGGCAGAGGGCGGTCGCCGCATCGAAGAGGCAGTCATTGAGGAAGCCGACATGCAACGTCCGTCCGAGATGGGCGAGCGTGGTGCGCAACCGCTTGCGGTCCATGATCCGGCCGGGAAGATCACCGATCTCGTCGTGGACGCGGGCGAACTCCCGTCGCAATCGCGCCGCACCCGGTCCGGCCGGACCTTCGTCGCGCAGATAGGCCTCGTAATGGGCGACAATGTCGTCGAGCTGGCCGAGCGCGCGCTCGCGCTCGACGGCGAGGCGGAAGTCGGCCCGCGCCGATCCGGCATAACCTTCGAACATGGCGACCGAGGCGTGCTTGTACTGGATCTTGCCGGCGATGGTGCCGAACGGCCGGTTGGCGATGTACCAGGAAATTGTGCGGCGCAGCTGCCGCGTCGTGAACTTCCACGGCTCGTCGCCGGGGCGCGGGATCGCTGGTCCGCCTTCCGAACGCGCGTCCAGGCCGTCGCGGAACAGATTGAGCGTTGCCGTTGCGCCCATGCCGAGGTGATCGGCGCTCCAGGGCCAATCCTTCAGCGTCACCCACAGGGACGAGAGTCCCTTCTCCTTGCGATTGCGCGCCGAGAGCACCTCCATGACTTCCACGGCGCGGGCGACCGGCTCAATGGTGATCCAGTCGGCCGTCACGCCGCGCGGGCCATGGCGCTTGTAGACGGTGCTGCGCACCCGATAGCGTTCGACCAGGCCGTCGCCGCTACGCACCGGCGACACGCAGCCCGGCTGCATCGCCTGCACCTCGCTGTCGCGCATGCCGGTGAGATAGGCGCAGACGATATAGCAGGCGCCCTGCAGCATCCGCTCCTCGCGGGCGAGACTGAGGCCGTCGAAGCGCTCGCGCCATGACAGGCCGGTGTCCGGATCAATGGAGATCGGCGTATCGAGACCGCCAACCTCGGTTCCGAGCTCGGCAGCCATCTCCTCGATCAGTCGCGCGGTCGCCTCGGACTGGCTGACGCGGCCGCTCTCCGGCGCACCGGCGTGCAGCCGCATCAAGTGCAGATTGTAGGGTGGCAGCTCCTGGCCGGTCAGCGGATCGATCCGGCGGGCGGCGTTGGGCGCGCGCTCCCAGATCGGGATACCCCGGCCGGCAGCCCGGCGCGCGTCGAGCCACTTCGCCACGCGGGCCCGATAGGTCCTGGCGACGGCCCGTCCGGTCTGCTGATCCCGCGCCATCAGCCGGGCGCAGCGGGCCTCGAGAGCATCCAGCTCCGCCCGCGCCGCGAGAATGTCGGGTGCATAGATCTCAACATACTTGAGCGCCCAGCGAAGCATGGCGCCGATGACCGGCTCGGGAATGCGCGGCGTGGCGTTCTCGGCAGGCGCCGGCGGCCGGCCGGCGACACGGTGCGCGGCGCGCCCGCGCCACGGCAGAAAGCCGATACCGCCGCCGGTCAGCCACGGCGCCAGGTGGTGCAGGTCAATCGGCACCTCGACATACTTCACCGTCTCGTGGGGCGTTCTCCGGCCGCCGTCGCGGGCATGCACCAGATAGGCGTCGAGCAAAGCCGGATCCACTCGGCCGAGGTCGACGGCGCCGAGCTGCGTCCGAAGGAACGCGGCAAAGTGCTGGATGTAGCGCAGAAGCCGGATCGCCGAGGTCGCGCCGCAGGGCGCACGATATCCCGGCAAGTGGATGCGCAGACGGGCGATTACATACTCTTTCGCCAGACGGCGCGTGACCGGATCGGCGATGCGGGCGAAGTTGAGCCGGTAATTGCTGTAGCGCGCGTTCACCCGGAAGATGGCGGCGCTCAAATCCCAGTGATCGTCACCGAAACGGTGGAGCTGCGCGCGGTCGGCATCGTCCCTGATTGCGACGCCGGCGAGCACGGGCTCGTCGTCACTGTAAATGACCGAGGGCAAAGAAGGTCTGGCTGGAAGTGTGATCGGTGCTGGCATCATGGCGCTCCCGCTTCAGGCGGAAGGTAGATCAGCCTCGGGTCCGCAGCCGCAGCCTGTCGCGCCTCATCAATCTCGGCTTCGCTGAACCGGGGCAGGATCTGATCGGCGATCCGGCCATGAACGCGGCCGAACTTGGTCGTCCAGTCGGCTTCGGTGAGCGCTTGTCTCTGCGTCCTGATAAAGCTGAGGAACGACAGCAGCGCGGGCAGCTTGCGGGCCGTGATCACCGCGTTGCTGCATTCGAGACAGCCCCAAAAGGGCGACGGACAGGCTTCGCCCTCTGGGCCGAACGGGCTCGCGTAGAACCCGCCGCAACTGGCGAGCCAGACATCCTGTTCGCCGCGGAGCAACGCGGTGACAGCGGCGGCGCCGGAAATGGGAAGACCGGTCGCGTGGTCGGGATCGACCCGGACGGCCGCTTCCTCGTCCGGCGACAGCACGCAGGGACGCAGGGCTGCGTCAAGCGCATCGCTCATGGCGTCGGCGATCGTGGCTTCGTGAATATGGCGAAGCGCGGGAATGTCGGCGTAGTGATTGGCCGCAACCGCGGTGCTGTGCCCAACGGCAAAGCGCTCGAGCTGGCCGCCCGTGCGCCGGTACCATGCCGCCTTGTGAGTCTTGCGCAGGCGAGTCAGGTTGAGACGAAGGGGCTGGTCCTGTTCATCGCGGATGTCATGCCGGCGGGTCCATGAAGCCACAGGCTCCTTCATGCCAAGCACGCGCGGGATCAAGCGGCCCCAGGCGTAGTGGACCCAGAGCGTATCGGCGCCGAGCCGGTCTCGCGCCGGGCCGGTCCACTGCAGCACCTTGCGGATCAGACCGCCCGGAGTCGAGGAACCGCCGTCGCGCACGCGCAGCCGCTTCCACTCAGCGCCGCGCGCCCGCCGCTTACAATACTCAATCTCGACATAGCCACCCGCCGGATTCTTCAGGCAATCTGCCCGCAGGTCCTTGATCGCTTCGATCTCGAGCCCCGTGTCGAGCGAGACAAGGACTATGAGCGACACGAGGTCGGCGGCGAGCAGGTGCCGGCGGCCATGCAGATCGTGGATCAGGCGATCGTTCGGCAAGCCGCTCTCACGGCGGAGTGTGTAGAGCCGCTTGAAGAGAGGATGCCTGTGCCCAATGACGCCTTCCGCATCGATCGCCGCCATGGCCGCTTCGTGTGCCGCCGCGAGCGCGCTGCTTCGAAAGGCGTCCTCGACCGTCGGCATTCGATCTGCGTCAGCGAAGCGACGGATGATGGCGGCCAGATCGGTGCGTGCCGCGGTCCGCAACGCCTTCGCGATATCGTCGCCATAGGCATCACGCGGCCGGGCGCGCACGCCCGGCCGGTCGCTCGTGTACATCAAGCGCCGCGAGGCATCGGGCGGCAGGCGGCCGGGCTCGGCGGCTTCGGCGAGCCGCAGCAAGTTGAGCACCTTGCTCATCCGGTGCAGCCGGTGATTGGGATGCAGGCCGCTCTCCTCCATCCAGGCGTCGAAGCCGTCGATGCAGGCGGCGCTCACGTCGGACAATCTGACGACGTGGGGACTAACGGCGTCGAGATACCGCCAGAACGTCTTAAGCGCATTGGCATAGGCGGAAGCGGTCGAGATCGAGCCGGCCGGACCGCCGACCTGGCAGGCGCGCCAGAGAGCACCGGCAAAACTCCGGGCCAACGCCCTGCGGCCGCTGAGCATCGTCAGGTCGATTGTCTTGCTACGGTCCGCAAGCGTGACGGAGAAGCGCAGCGACGCGATCGCAGCGACGGCTTCACCCTCGGGGTCGGGCAAGGCTTCGGGAAACAGTGCACGGCGGCCCGGCCACCGCTTTAAGGCAGTCATCGCGGCAATCATGCGGCATCTCCAGCCGTATCTTCTGCCCAGCGATCCGCGGCCGCCTCGACCAGCTCCTGCGCCTCGGCAAGGCTGTCGAGATAGATGTAGGTGCTGGTCACGCTGGCGTGCCCCAGCAGGTGCTGCAGCTTCTGCAGCGGATCGCAGAGAATCCGCCGGTAGGCCGCGCCGTGCCGGTCCTGCGGATCGAACACCGAGCCGATCTGCTCGCGGATCAGCATGGAGAGCATGTTGCCGGCGAAGGTATGCCGCAAGGTATGCGGCGTCACGTCGATCTCGATGCCGAAGCGACGACAGCGGACGCAGGCCCGGCGGAAGGCAGCTTCCCAGGTGGCCGGCGGGACAGGCTGGCCGCATTCGGTCAGCCAGAGCACGGCATGCTGCGCCGTAGCGGGTGCACCGATCAGCACGCGCCGGCGCTCGCGTGGCGTCAGGCGGTCGACCCGAACACGCTTGCCTGCGTCATCTCTTACCTTCCTGTCCACCGGCATTAGCCAGAGCGGATCGGACAGCGCCGGTTCGGACCGGGAGGCGGAAATCGTGCGCTCGAAGTCGATGTAGTCGGCGATCATCCTCAGCACCCTGCGGGGAATAGGGATGCGCCGTGGCCGTCCGCCCTTGGCGATCGGACCGGCAAGATCGAACGGCGCTGAGCGCGATCCAGCCTCGGTCAGGCGCGGAAGCTCCGTCAGGAGCAGGCTGCCGGCCTCGGTCAGCCGCAAACCGGTCGTGACGAGAAGCTCGGCGAAGAGGGCGTTCCGCTCCCCATTGCGGCCACGCCACGCAGGATCCTCGGAACCGTCCGGCAGACGTCCTCTCAGCCCGACGTCGCGAAAAAGCAGGTAGCGGCCGAGGTCAATGTATCGGGTATCGTGCCGACGCGCTGCGCGCTCACGTGCCCGGTTCGTCGTGACGGCCACCATGGCGCGCCTACCCGACGCCCGCCGTAGCGCGACGCCGTAGCCGAAGGGCGAGGTCGTGATGATCTCCTCTTCAACGGCCCAGCGATAAAGCTTGTCAAGCGCGGCAACGCAACGGTTCCAGCTCGACGCCGAAATGCGGTATGCGGCGTCCGACAGGCGCCGTGCCCGATGAAACGCCAACACGTCATGGCGGTCGGCCTGCCAGACCGTCTTGCCGCCGCGGCGTTCGTGGAGGAAGCGTGCCCAAACAAGAATATCGCGTGCGTAGGAGCGCCACGTGTTCGGCGATCGCGCCCCCATAGCGGGACAGGCGCGGAAGAACCGGTTGAGATCAAGATCGTAGCTGCCGTCATCCATCAGGATGAAGGGCATGTCATCGATCAGCCCGGCGCGCTCGGCCGTGTCAAGCGCGCCGGGCGCAGTGTTCACTGCGAAACCATCTATGGAAAGCGGGCGCGAAACAGCGCCAAGGTCGGTAAAATATAACTGCACGCACGATACCTGAACGGAGCGCCTTCGGCGCAACTCTTTTGTTTGGAATGCGAGGGGTTCCCCTCGCGCTCTCCCGTTCGCCACGTGGCAGGGGTGCAGGACTTTGCCTGCACCCCATGAACAAGCTTGTGGAGTCGCCGCCGCGTCAAGCGTTGTCCTCGCTTACGCTGCGGGAACGCTTGACTCGGACGTCTGAAGAGCCTCATCGGAACCGCCGATGATGCCTCCCCATGCCTGATTCTGAGACAGGATCACAGTGTCAGGATAATGAGATCAGCTCCTCGCGGGCGCGTTCGCTTTTGTCTTTGCTGTAGCGGGAAAGATCGCGGTTCACACGATGCGGTGCCGCCGTCCAATGGCATGCCTCATGGCTCAGGGTGGCGACATACGACGCCGCGTCGCAGAAAGTCGCGAATGGCGGCATCTGGATGAAGTCGCCAGCGGGCGAGAAGAAGGCCCTGTCGCCGCCGTGCCGGATAACCGCGCCCGTGTTGGCGAAGAAGCGATCGGCATGTTCAATGCGCGCGACCGGATCCTCGACCGGCTTCGCCGCGGCATAGTATCGATCGGGCAGGCCATCGATCTGTGCGACATTGAAGGCCGCGTAGGCCTTCAGGAACGGGATCTCCCGATCGAACTCCTCGCCGGAAGACCTGACCTCGGTCTTGGTGAACCGGCTGGCGAAGACGACGGTGGTTCCACTCTCACCCTTGCGGACGGCGCCGCCGAGCTCGATGGCCTGCTTGAAGGTCATCCAGATCGGCGAGGTGAAGCCACGCGCCATCGCCTCGGACCAGAGCAACAGCACATTCATGCCAGCGTATGGCAAGCCATTGTGCCGCAATGGGCGCGTCACCCGGCCGATGGCATTTCCAGCCCGCCAGGGCTGCATCCAAGGCCGCACGCCCTTTTCCAGGTCCGCGACGATCTTCTCGGTAATCCGGGTGTAGACATCAGCCCGTTCGCCTTCATTCTTCCTCTTCATGGTCCTGAACCTCCGATTTGGAGGTCGCGCCGCTCGCGACCCCGTCACGGCGGTCCGCAAGGCCGGGGGCGTCGAGGACGCGCGCACCCGAGCCGAGCCCATGGCAACGCCAATGGGATCGCGAAGGGCCAAAACACATGTGGAGGACGGCGCAGCCGTTGCGCGGCTCCTCGCCTCCGGCAGGACCGCGGCCGGGACGGGACGCGGCGAGCGCTTTCCCCCTCACTTTTCCTGTTCGTTCGTTGCCCTGGTCGGCGCGCAAGCCCCCTGAGCGAGCTGCGGAAGAGCAATCGGACCAAGGCGAAGCTCAAGCCAGGCGAGACGATCCGGGCGGGCAATGCGAGAAAGGGCGGAGCCGGAGCTCCGCCCCGTGCGGCTTAGCCGAAAGCCGCCATCTGGAGATCGGCCGCCTTGCGGTCGACGGTGGCACCGATGTTGTCCATCGGGCGCTCGAAGGGCTTCCATGTCTCGCCGACGACCTGTTCGTAGGCTCGAACGGCGCCCTCGGCCGCCATGCGCAGCGCATGGGCCTGAATCCCCATATCGGCGGCGAATTCGCGGCGGCGCTGTGCCTGGCCATCGAAGCCGACCGGGCCATCGAGGTCCTCGTCGCGGGCATCACAGGCCGATTTGGCCGTGGCATCTCGCGCCTCGGTGACGGCGCGGGAGTAGAACTGGCCGGCGCCATGGGCCGAGCCGACATAGGCCCCGACGATGCGCTGGAGGTGGATCTGCATCGCCCGCTCGCCGAGCCCATCTTGGAGACTGTCGGCGGTCTCGACGAGCAGTCGCTCGTGCAGGTCACGGATACCGTCGCTGTCCAGCACGGCGAGCCCGAAGCTCTCGGAGATGCGCATGGCCTGTGTCATATCCGGGCAGGCGAGGCGGACCATTTCGAGGGTGGTGCCCTTGCGCAGTTGCACGACGCGGGCGGTCTGACGGGGAGATTGAGCGGTCGTGGCCATGTCGTCATCCTTTCTTCGGTTGCTCCCGGGGATGCTCGCCGGCGCTTGCCGGCATTCCCTCGGGTGCGGTCGAAAGGAACCGGCGCAAGCCGGGCGCTTCACAGGTCCGGCCTTTGCCAGGCGAGCGGGCCCGGGCGTGCGGACGAGCAGGGCGTTCCGCCCTCGCGAAGGACGCAAGCCCCGGCTTGCGAGATCGGCGGAGGCTGGCCGCCACGCGGCGCGGCACGCGGCCTTGAAACGCACGGCCGACGGTTCAGACCGCAACAAACCCGAGGTGATGGCGACAAGCGCGGCTCAAGTCGGATCGCAGTCGGAGAAAGGCGGCGTGGCCTTCCGCTCCTCCCGAACGAGCCTGCGCTCCGCGACGCGGGATCACGATGGTCGCCTGCCTCCGCGTCGGGCATGAATCCGGACTCTCGTGGTTTGCCGGTCGATCGCGACCGTGGCCGGAAGACGGGCGTGCCGGGACTTCGCGCCTTTCGATCAGACCGGACCGGGAAACGAAGGGATCCACAGACGTTCGCCGGCGCCGTCGTCGTGCGGTCCAATGCCTCCCGCACATGCTCGTCGCGGGCTCCAAGCAGGCTCCAGACCGACGTCGAGACCCCGGGCGAGCGTGGTCAAGGTCTTCAAGGTGGGATTGCCGCGGCCCTAGCGAAGCAGGAGGAGCGTGCTGCGCGATAGCCGCGAGGCTCTTATGAACGCTGCCTGGGTCGGAAAGGTCCGCTCGATCTGCCGCAGGCGTAGCGCCAGGATGCAGGACAGAACTGGATGCGCTGACGCGTCTTGTAGGTTCTCACGCTCGAAGGCGACGCTTTCGTCACCATCGATTCCAATCGGCGCTATAGCTTCCACCGCTATAGGTGGCTGGCCGCCGCTTGTCAGACATCGTATCCGTGCGCCGTCAGCACCGTGTGCATGTTCGATCCTTCCCACGAGCCGGGGCGTCGAATGACGGTGGCGGCATCCTCAGTCAGCATCGTAATTAAGCCTTCGACGGTGAGTTCACCGTGCGACGTCGCTCCCTCGCGCTCCTTGTTGATCTCCGAGCAGCGCGCCGCCAATTGCTCAAGGAGAGCGGCTTCCGCCTCGGAAATCTCGATCTCGATGCGCCTCATGGTTCCCCCTTCAGACATGTCCGGGAGCGTCTGACCCAGCCCCCTGTCGTGAACGATTCCCAACGCGGAAACTTGCCGGGATATCAAAACGAGCATATCCTTATATCCTCAAAAGGATATGCTCCATGCCTCTCTATATCAAGGATCCGGAGGTCGATAAGCTGACCGCGGAACTCGTCGGCCTTACCAGGACCTCCAAGGTCGAGGCCGTCAAAACCGCCCTCAAGCACGAAATCGCCCATCGAAAAGGCAGTCTGCCGATGCGAGATCGGCTTGCCAAGTCCCTCGCCATGGCGCGGGCGGCAGGTCCATTCGCGCCCGGCGATCACAAGCGCGAAACCGACGAGATGTGGGGCGAGGACTGATGCTGTTCGTCGACGCGTCGGTCATCGTCGCCATCCTCGCGCAGGAGAGCGACGCCGGCAATCTGATGGACAGGCTCGGCGAGCATGACGGACCGTTTTACGTGTCGGCTGTCGTGCGAATGGAAGCGGCGCTGTCCCTGACGCGGCGGATGGCCGAGGCCAAAGGCCGCGACAAGTCCGCGACGCCTGACATGCTGGCACAGGCCCGGCAGCTCGTCGATCAGTTCATTGCCGATATCGAAGCGAAGGAGGCCATGATCTCTGGCGACGTCGGCACGAAGGCCCTCGATGCGGCCCAGCGGTTCGGCAAGATCGTCAATCATCCCGCCAGGCTGAACCTGGGCGATTGCTTCTCCTACGCCTGTGCCAAGGCCTACCGGATCAAGGTCGCCTATAAGGGCGATGACTTCGCGGAAACCGATCTGGGCTGGTAATGCACTACCGCCCGGATGCATCATGCGCGGCATGACGGTATGATCCGGCCCGCTTCGCTGTACCCATGTCCTGAAGGCAGCGAAGTTCCCCGGCGCTCTCGCAGCGCGGCGATCGCCCGGTCCTGCCGCACGAGCTTGCGCGAGAGCGCATCGATTTCGGGCTGCCGCTCCGCGGTCAGCGCGGCGAGGTTCGAGCGGTAGCGTTCTAGGAAGGCGCGCGGATCAGGCGGCTTACCCCGCCGGTAGCTGGTTCGACGCGGCTGGAGTGTGGGAATCAGCGCCGTCATGCGCCGCGTGATCTGCCGCTGGATGATGTCGAGCTGGCGCTGCGTCTGTCGGCGAGCCGCTTCCATCCGGAACAGCTGCACGCGGCGATCCTGGGAAGGGCTCATGGCGACCTCCCCTGCCAGCCGATGAAATCCGATGGCCCGCCATAGACCTGGTGACGGTCCGGATCGATCACGAAGCCGAAGCGGCCGACCTTGTATTCGTCGGCGGGAACCAGAAAACGCCGCTCCTCCGCACCGCGTCCACGCTTGCCGCCGAGCGCCGCGACGCATTCGACGAAGCCCTGCTGATGGTCGGACGTGATCGCCGAGACCACGATCCAGTCCTCGGTATGCTCCCGCTCGAAAGCGCGGCGGTCTTTCTCGACGGACTCAGCCTGCTGCAAAACAGTCCCGGAGATCACCTCCCAGGCGTCGGGCCAGCTATCCTTCAGCGTACGCTCCGCGCAGCGCCGCTCGAAGCCGGTGAAGAGATTCGGAAAGGTGATCGCGACGATCGCCCAGGCTTCATCCTCCTCATAGTAGCCGCCGGGCAGCCGCAGCACGGGGTGAACCATGCAGTTGCGTTCGGCTGACAGCTGAAAGCCGCCATGTCCTGCCATCGAATGGCAGATGACGCCCTCGGTATAGATCACCGCCCCCTGCGATGTGCCCCATGGCGTGCGCGCGCGGGAATGAACCTCGCGACGCCCGAGCGCCTTGCGCTCGTGCTGATGCTCGGCGTTCTCCGCGACCCTGGCGCGAAACGCCGCCTCGTCGGAGAGCTCCGCACCATGGCCGTAGAAATCGGACTGCCGCCATTTCGCAAGCGGCCGGCTGATCCGCCAGCCGGATGCGAGATAATGTCGGCGGTCGCGCCCCTGCAGCATCGCGAAGGCGTTGTCGCCCACGCGCGCAACCGGGAAGCCCTCGCTGCAACGGCCGAATTCGACCGGAGGGAAAGCCTCGGTGCCGGCTGCCGCGTTCTCAGAGGGAGGCGCGCTCATGCTGCCCTCCCCTCGACGATATCAGCGCCCACCTCATCGGCCGTAACCGCTTCAAGAACAGCGCGGGGATATCCGTAGCGCGAGAGCCATTCCTCGGCCGCGGCGCGATGCGCGGCGAGGTGCACGAGTTCGGCCGCCGGGCCGGCATGGCTGAACACACGCACCGACCCGACCGCCGGACGCTCGAGGATCGTGAATTTCAGCCGCGATTCCAGCGAGAAGGAGCGATGAATGCGGATGGCGATGACGCCGCCCGTCCCGAGATCCGCCTCGTGCAGAGTGAAGCTCGCCGAAAGCGTGACGTTGCCGACGCTTCGCGTGCCCTGCTTCTGGATCAGGCGCCCCTGACTGTTCTGGCTCTGCCAGGCCGACAGCTTCTTGCGATGGCGGTCCGGCGGCCGCGGCGTACCGTCCGACCAGGCAACGATCGAGCCGAGGGGTGCGTTGTCGAAGATGGTGTGCGCTGACATGGAAGACCTCGTGCGCGTGCAGTGAAAACGAAAGCGCCGCCGGCATGGCCGGCGGCGGGATGTCGTTCGGAAAAGGATGGCGAGGCGCTACTCGGCAGCGTCGAGGAATTCGCCGGGCTCCTGGTCGGCCGGATCCTCGCCGATCGCCTCTTCGGCCGCCTCCTCACCCTCTTCGTCGTCATTGGCGGCGACAGCGTTGGACGAGAGCCACTTGGAGAGTTCGGCCTCGTCCGGCGCGAAGCGTGCCGCGGAATGAACGAAATGCCCCTCCTTGTAGTGCTCGACGAGCGCCGCGCGGGTGTCCCGCACGCGCTGGCGGGGCAGCACCGGCGTGTCCTTGCAGGACGCCTCCAGCGCCGGGCGCGACAGGCACGACAGGAAATCATCCGTGCCCATATTCGGCAGGAACGCATTCGCACCGATCGTCTCACCGGCGACCCGGGCGACGATTCCGCTCTTGGTCGCATTCTCCCGACACGAGAGCACCTCGATCAGCATCGAGCGCGCCGCGATGCGGAGCGTGTCTACATCGCAGGCCAGATGACCTTCAGCGTCGAACAGCGCCACCGCGTGCCGCGCCAGCCGGCTGTGCCCGTAATAGACGCCGCCGGCGCCGGTCGTAACCGAGACGTTCTGACCGGTGAAGGCGAGGATCAGCAACGCCATCAGCGTGTCATCCTCGATCGGAGCCCGGCCGAGCGCCTCATGCAGCGCATCGGTGCGATAGTCGCCGATCATCTCGATGCCCTTGCGGGTGACGTCGGGACGAGGCTTGGCGACGGACCCGACACCACCGTCGTCCGCGACATCGGAGCCATCGGCCGAATTCCCCTTCGGCTTCTTCACGTCAGGCATGCGGTAATGCACGGCCTGAACCCGGCCTTCGCGATCCAGATACATCGCCGTGCAATCGCCCTTGCCCGGCTTGCCGTGAACACGCTCGGCCTTCTTGGGCAATTCGGCCTGGCCCCAGCTGTTGACCTCGGTGATGATCCCCTTCTTGGGAAGGTTGTTGGTCATCCATTCCTGCTGGGCACCGAGGAAGGCCTCAACATTGGTGGTATAGCGATTGTCCTGATCACCCGGCGCGAACAGGTCCTCCGCCCATTCGATGCCGTAAGCCTGGGCGAGATCATCACCGAAGCTGGCATCGCGCGCATACATTCGCTTCTTCTGCAGCGCCTGGGCGACGCTCCACCACGACACCTGCGGATCGCCCTTGGACGGCTTGTGCTTCTTCCAGACCTCCTTCTGCTCATCGAGCGCGGCCACGGCGATCGTCCGAAGCTGACGCTCGTCAGGCATGTCGCCCTTGGCCATCTGGTCGAGCATCGCGGGCAGAACGTTGGCGAGCAAGCGCAGCTTTTTGATCTGGCGCACCGGCAAAGCGAGCGCGATGGCGGTCGCTTCCTCGGTCCAGCCGAGGGCAATAAGCCGTTCGATTGAGCGCCAGAGATCGACCGGATTGAGGGCCTCCCTGGCGAGGTTCTCGACCATCGAGCGCATGGCACCGTTGTCATTGAAGGGCTCGACCACGATGACATCGATTTCTTCGAGGCCTGCGGCGATGGCCTGTTTCACGCGCCGGTGGCCAGAGTCGATGATGAAGCCGTTGCCGCCGCCCGTTTCGGGCGCGATGACGGGCGGCTGCACGACGCCGACCGCCTTGATCGTCGCCAGCAGCAACGCGTCCGCCTGGGGTGAGGATTTCGTCTGGCGCGAGCGATCGGGATTGTCCTTCAGCGCGCGCGGATCGACTTTGGTGAGATGCATGGAGATGCTCCATAAGAGGTTGCCGGACGCGGCCCTTCGCCGGTCCTTTTCCGTCTTCTTCCCGAAGACACCTCCCGGCCCGCGGAGCGGGCGGGCCGGCACAATTGCGGCGGAGCATCACTGGCCGGATGGCCGAGCGGGGCTGGAAGCCCTGCGAGGATGACGGGCGGGGATCGCGACCGCGGCGCTTGAGCGTCAGCGCTGCCGGTCCTGCCGATCCGCGACGGAACCCTTCTTTCCTCCTTCTTCCCCCTTCTTGAATTGCCACCTTAATGGTGGCATATGGAGCCATGGAGAAGCGCCGCCCGACCTATGATCTCGAAGCGATCAAGGCAGCCTTCGGATCGGTCGACCAGTTCGCGATGACGTCGTCCGCCCTACGCGATGCGACGGCGCTGGGCTTCGATCGGGCCGGCGTGGCCGAGACGATCGTCGGGATTGAACGGCGCATGTTCTACAAGTCGATGACGGCCTTCGCCGATCATCGCATCTTGCAGGACGTCTATCATGTGCCGGCGCGGGGCCTGATGCTCTACATCAAGTTCCAGGCGGACATCATCACCGAGTTCACGGTGATGTCGTTCAAGGAGAAATGACCATGGCGCTGTCGAAGCAGAAGCTGCCCGAGACGATGGTCTCTCCGGAGACCGGGGAGACGCTGCGCCGCGACGTGCGTCCCTTCATCGTCAGCTACAAGGGCAAGAGCATCACCGTGGAGCTGCCGGGCTACTATCCGGAGAATGGTGACGAGGGCGTGCATGTCGGCGACGACATGGCTGTCACCGACATGGCGTTGCGCAACCTGAAGGAAGAGATCGAGGGCATCCCCTCGCCGACCACCATCAAGCGGGTCCGCGAGAAACTGCGACTGTCGCAGCGCGAGGCAGGGGGCCTGTTGAGGGTCGGCGAGAACGCGTTCGACAAATATGAGCGTGGCCTGGTCGAGCCGAGCGGCCCGACCAGCCAGTTGCTTCGTCTCCTCGACCATCACCCCGAGCTGGTCGAAGAGCTGCGCGGGACGGCCGCCTAAGCCGCAATCGCATTGCCCTCTCCGCTCCTCTCGACATCAAGGGCAAGCGCTCGCTCGATCTCCATGAGCTGGCGGCGCTTCTCACCGAGCTCATTGGCGAAGGCGAACTCCCCCTCCCCACGCGACTGGTAGGAGACGAGCCGGCGCCTAGCATCCGCCAGGCGCTGGCGATAGCGTTCCAGTTCGACCTCGAACTCATCGAGCGCATGTTCGAGGCGGGCGATGGCGCCGAGCGGCGTCACCGTCATGGGCAGGTTGATCTCCTGTTCGGAATTCGTCCGCAGCAATATCGTGCTGAAGTGATAGCCGTCGCGGCCGAAACGCTCGCCGGAATAGGCGAGCTCGAAGCCGCCGATTGACGCGATGACGGCCTCGCCCTCGTGCTGGCGCTGCACGAGCGTCAGGATCTCCTTCATGAGCGCCCTGCCCGCCTCTTTACGCTCGGCGAACTGTTTGCCTGTGACGGTCATCGTGAAGGCCTCGCCAGCGGTCGGAACAAGGCGCTCGATGTCCTCGCCGATCTCGGGGATACGGCGGGTCGAGACGTCGATGTCGCGCTCCGCGTCACGGATCTGCCGGCGCACGGCATGCTGATCATCGAGATGGGCAGCTCGCAGGCGTTCGAGTCGGGCGATGTCGGCTTCGAGACCCGCCTTCTGCATCAGCCGCTGGTCGCCCGACGCGATCGCCTTGGCCATGGCGAACTGGTTGGCCTGGCCCTCGCCGAGATCCTCGAGCCGGCGGATCGAGGTGTCTCCCGAGAGCGCCGCGGCGATGAAGCGGGCCTTGCGCTCGTTATTCTGCCACATGGTGGCATCGAGCGAGCCCTCGGTGGCGTAGGCATAGATCTCGACCACATCGTGCTGATTACCCTGGCGGACGATGCGACCTTCCCGCTGCTCGATCTGCGATGGCAGCCAGGGCACGTCGAGATGGTGCAGCGCCTTGAGCCTAAGCTGCGCGTTGACGCCGGTCCCCATCGTCTCGGACGAACCGATCACGACGCGAACGCGGCCGGCGCGGATATCGCCGAACAGCCGCTGCTTCGCCTCGGATTTCCTGTAGTCCTGCATGAAGGCGATTTCGGCCGCCGGCACGCCGCGGCGAACGAGCTCATCCCGGACCCAGCGATAGGCGGAAAATCCCCTGATCTTCTCGACGCTGATCGTGCCGAGATCCGAGAAGATCATCTGCGCGGCGCCCGGCAGCTCGTAGGGCTTGCCGTCCGGCTGGAGGTACCTGTGCGCTTGCGTCTCCCGCCAGATGCGGAAGACGGTGTCGATCATCCGGTTGAGCTTGTTGTCGGGCTCATTGTCGTTGTCGGCATCGACCAGGCGCAGATCGATCGCGGCATGGCGGCCATCGGTGATGACGGAGAGCAGAATGTCGTCGCCGGGCTCCGGCGGCCGGTCACGCTGCTCGATCGCCTTGATGCGGGCGTCGAGCTGGAGCTGGTAGCGCTTGAACGCGCCCGTCGGCTTGGCGGTGACGATCTGACGCCGCCCGGTCGCGATCGCCGGAACCTTCACATACAGCCGCAGATCCTCAGGCATCACGACATCGGCGAAGGAGCGGAACATCGCAATCAGCTCGGGCACATTGACGAAGCTGGCGAAGCGGGAAACCGGCTTATATTTGCCGGAGGGCTGCAATTCGAGCTCGGTCGTGGTGTCGCCGAACGTGCTCGCCCAGGCATCGAACTCGTGCAGGCCACGCTGCAGCAGCGCCGCATGGTCCATCAGCCGCTGCACCGAGAACATCTCGCCGAGCGTATTTGTGATCGGAGTCCCTGAGGCCAGGACGAGCGCCCGGCCCGGGTTCTTCGTCTCGATGAAGCGCGACTTCACATAGAGATCCCAGGCGCGCTGCGAGCCGTTCGGATCGACGCCCTTCAGCGTCGACATGTTGGTGGCGAAGGAGAGTTTTCTGAACTCCTGCGCCTCGTCGACGATAATCTGATCGAAGCCGATCTCGGCGATGGTGAGGAGATCGTCCTTGCGCGTCGCGAGCGCCTCCAACCGCTCCTTCAGCCCTTCCTTCAAGCGCTCGAGGCGCTTGCGCGAGACGCGGTCGTCCCTCTCGACCTTGGTCAGCAGGGTCTCGAACAGTTCGAGCTCGTCCTGGATCATCTGCTGCTCGAAAGCCGACGGCACGCCAATGAAGCGGAAGGCCGAATGCGTGATGATGATCGCGTCCCATGTCGCGGTCGCGGCACGCGACAGGAACCGGGCGCGCTTGTCCTTGGTGAAATTGGTTTCGTCGGCCACGAGAATCCGGGCGGATGGATAGAGCGCGAGGAACTCGCGTGCGACCTGCGCCAGGCAGTGACCGGGAACGACGAGCATCGCCTTGGCGATCAGGCCGAGCCGGCGTTGCTCCATGATGCCGGCGGCCATCGTCATGGTCTTGCCGGCGCCGACGGCGTGCGCGAGATAGGTCGAGCCCGCCGCGATGATGCGCCAGATGCCGCGTTTCTGGTGCCCATAAAGCACAAAGGCGCCTGAGGCGCCCGGGAGCTTCAGATGCGAGCCGTCGAATTTGCGCGGCGCGATATTGTTGAAGCGATCATTATAGACCCTGGCCAGGCGATCGGTGCGATCGGGATCGGACCAGACCCAGGCCTGGAAGGCGGTCTTGATCTTCTGAAGTTTCTCCTTCGCGGCCTCCGTATCGACGACGCTGAGCACGCGGCGCTCGCTGTCGCTGTCCTTCACGGTATCGAAGATCTGCGGCACGCGGCTGTTGAGCGCATCGGCGAGCAATTCGCCGGCATGCCGCCGATCCGTGCCCCATTCCGAGGTGCCCGCCGCCGCCCAGCCGAGCTGACGCGCCTCCACGGTCCATGACGCCAGTTCGGGCATATGGTGGATGCGGATTTCGGCGCCCATCGTCTCCTTGACGAAGGCGACGACGTCCGCGGCCGGAATCCAGGGTGCGCCGAGCCGGGCGGTGATTTCTGAGGGGCCGAGATCGGCCGGCTGGACCTCAGCAAGCGCGCGTGCATTGCGCTCGAAGCTGGGATCGAGCGCCGCGGCGGCTTCGGCCGCCTTCAGCTTGTCGCGCACCGGACCGGAGAGATAAGCATCCGCCGTCTGCCATGAACCATCGGCCGGATCCTGGAAGATCGCGTCGCCGAGTTCCGCGATGACGCCAGCAACATCCTGATGCAGCAGCTCGGCGATATGCTCGAGATCGACGCGCCCGCGCTCATTGAGCACGACAGCGAGCGCATCGGCCGCCGAGGTGATGACCGGCGCTGCCGGCGGCGCGATCACGCGCTCGGAGAAGATCGGCCCGGGCTTGGCCGTGTCGGTATCGAGATCGTAGGTCTCGATCGAGGCGACGAGCCAGCAATCGGGATCGTCGAGGAGGGGCTGGATGTTGGGCCGGCGATGCGTCTCGCGCACCTCGCCGCTATCCTCGTCCTCCGTGACAGACACGGTCGTGTGGTTGATTGGGCCGAAATCGCGCACGAAGCTCGACCAGGCGATGCGCAGACGCACCTGTGCGTCCTTCCAGGGTCGATCCTGCTCCTGGCATTTGAGCACCTCACGCACCGCGTCTCGGATCGGGATCATCTTGCGAATGATGCGGACCTGCTTTTCCGGAATGCCTTCGGCGCTGCGGCCTTTGCGGACCTGCACGGCAACGGGCGTGCCATCGATGAGCTGCATGAGGCCGCGGGCATTGTCGACGAAGAAGCTGCCTTCGCGGACATACCGCCCGGCCGGCAGATCAGCATCATCGCGATCGTCGGCATCCTCCAGATCGAAACCGATCTCGCTGGGTTCGCCGTCATAAAGGGCTCCCGGAAGGAGACGGATGGCCGCGTCGAGAGCTGTGCTGAGATCGACGCCGGCGCGCGGCAGGCAGGTATAGCTCTCGCCGAAAGGTCCCGAGGTCAGCCCATGCGTGCCGAGCACGAAATCGGGATGCTGGGCGAACCAGCGATTGACGCGGATCGCGCCTTCATCCTGCGATGCCGGCTGCACCTCGTCGAGGTCGAGCCAGGACAGGTCGCCTTCCTGTTCGGCGACCTTGCGCTTGCGGAAGAACAGCACGTCAACGACAACGTCCGTGCCGGCGTCGGCGCGGAAACTGCTCTCGGGCAGGCGGATGGCGGCGATCAGGTCGGCGGATCTCGCGATGTGTTCGCGCGCCGTACTGCCGCCCTTGTCCATCGTCCCGGAACTCGTCACGAAGGCGGCGAGTGCGCCCGGCTTCAGCAGGTCGATGGACCGCGCGATGAAGTAGTCGTGCAGGCGCAATCCCAACGAACGATAGGTGCGGTCGGAACGGACGCTGCGATCGGAGAAGGGCGGATTGCCGATGGCGAGATCAAAACTCGCCGGCAGGTCAGTGCGGGCGAAGTCACCGCCAATGATCCGGGCTCGCGGCTGGAGCAGGCGCGCGATCCGCGCCGTGACCGGATCAAGCTCGACCCCGGTGACATGGGACACGTTGCGCAGGGATTTCGGCATCAGCGCCGGAAACAGTCCCGTGCCGATGCCGGGCTCGAGCACGCGGCCGCCGCGCCAGCCGAGACGCTGGAGTCCGGCCCAGATCGCCCGGACGATGAACTCCGGGGTGAAATGGGCGTATTGCGTGCAGCGGGCGAGCGAGGCGTAGTCGCCCTCGCTCACGGCATCCTGCAGTTCGGCGCCGAGCTCTTCCCAGCTCTGGCGGAAGGCAGTCTCGCCGGGCCGGCGAAAAACGCCATTGGCGAGACCGGACGCGCCGAAGCCTGTGAACCGGATCAGGTGCGCCTGCTCCTCGCGCGTGGCCGGGCGGTCAGCAGCCTCGATCTCGGCGGCCAGCCGGATCGCCCGGATGTTGTCGCGGGCACGGGCCTTCCAGCCCTTCGCCAGAGCGCGATCGCCGGCGAGATAGAAATTGCTGCCGCGCGGGCGCGCCACGGCCGAGGCAGGACGTGCGACCGCCTGCCTCGCTACTGCGGGCGCGGGTGTCGGGGGCTCCGGATCGTCGTCGTCATTGGACTCGACCGTGAAGTCGCCGGCGAACGCCGTGACGCCGAGACCGAGCCCGGAGGAAAGAGCCGTATTGCCGAAGAGGTCGATGGTGAAAGGATCGTCCTGCGCCATGAGATATGCTCCTGGGTTAAACGCGCGCGCCATCGGCCAGCCGGGCGCTTCCCGGCCGGAGCGATGATCGCGAAGGAGTTCGGGGAGCGGGCCTGCTCGGCCCGGCGGTCAGCGGCGGATCAGGGAGACCGAGAGGCTGGCGTCGGTCATCGTGATCGTCAGATGGGTCGCCGTGGGCGAACCCGTGATCAGTTTCATGAGCATCTCGGCGTCGAGAAACTCGATGCCGTCATCCCCGCCGAAATGCTGGCGCTTGTAGTGCCAGTAGTCGGGGTTGGTCTTGGGATCGCACTCTTCGGCATAGACGACGAGCGGCCGCTGCCCTTCGGCGAGCTTGCCGTTTGAGAGCGCGTAAACACCCTCGTCGCCGACCAGCCAGAGACCGGGCTTCTCGCCTTCGCCTGGGCGGAGGCCGTAATAGGGATTGCGGAAGCCGCCATTATTGAAGGCGTCGATCCGTCCGCGCATGATGACGGCGCGGACCTCCGTGACGGAAAAGGTGAACATTGCCGCCACCCGTCATGCTGCGATCGCGTCGGGAAGGTAGCGCAGATGGACCGGCAGCTTGGCCGAGACCTCAGCGTCGGTGAGCTCGTCGAGCAGCTTGAAGTCGCGGGCCTGCCAGGAGGCGCACATCATGACGATGCGCTGTCCGTACTGCGCGCTGGGAAAGCGCCCCTCGGCATAGCCGCGGTACTCGTCCTGGGTGCTCGACCAGATGTGGTCCAGCCGCTCTTCCCGCGTCATCGCCCGGACCGGGCGGGATTCGCGCTCGATGATCGCGTCGCTCATCAGGGCCGGCGAGGCCTTGTCGGCGAGATCGCAATAGCCGTGAAAGTAGCGGTCGCACCCGTCGATCGAGAGCGAGAAGAAGATGCTGGTGATCGAGCCGGTCAGGAATTCGCGCATCGAGAACATGTCGCCGCACATCCAGAGCGGCGGCAGGATATCGAGCATGTAGTCGTGCTCGACCAGGCCGACCTCGAACCACTCGCCGCGGTAGAGCGCGCTGTCATCGCCTTCCCAGCGGTTCGGGCGCTGCGCGTGGCGGTCGAACATGCGGAACATCTGGCGCCGGTCGGCGACGCCCTGGAAGACCTTGCGGATGGGAGAGAGATTCATGGCGGGCTCCTGCGGCCTGGTCGGGCCGGAGCGCGGTTCCCCGTCACGGGATCACCATCCTCTCTTCAGCCCTTCATGACCCCTCTCCCGCGGCCGCCTCTCCGTCCGGCCGGGTCAAGGGCCGGCGCAGCCGGGCGAAGCGTCACCCTTGAGGCGGCCGGCGGGCATGCGGCAGCCCGGTCCCCTTCTCTCCTTCCTTTCTCCTCCTGACCATTCGCCGTCGCCGCTTGCAAGCCGGCGTTCCAGTCGACCTGCACCGGTCGCAGGCGCTCAAATCCGCAGCCGATCTCGCGGGCTATCACCATCAACCGCTGGGCGTAGGTCTCGCCTTGGTGGTTGTTGTCGGTCGCGGCAATCAACAAGGCCCCGGTGCGCCCCGCCAGCATACGGATCGCGGCGGCGGTTGCCGGCGACCATCCTCCGCCGGTGCTGAGATAGAGACTGTCGGGTCTCGATCGCTCAAGGGCGGCGAGGCTCATGGCGTCGATCGCGGCCTCGGTCACACAGAGGCGCGCCGCCTCAGGCGAGCCAAACCGGAACAGCAACTTCGCGCCACCGGTCGAGAAACCGCGCCACTCCCGACCGCGCTCCTCCCAACCGATGACCGCGCCGGCCTCGTCGCCGTGCGCTGCCCACATGCTGCCATACGGGCCTTCACGCAGGAGATCCTGGCGGATCGCAGCCCGGATGACGGCGTCCGGCAGGAAGCGATCGTCGCGCAGATAGCACCACATCATCGAGCCGGGCCACGGTCTGCGACGGCTCGACCATCGCTCGAAGATAGACCGTACCGGTCTGGAGTCGCGCGGCGGCCGGAGCCAAGCTGGATCTTTCGGAACGAAGCCGACCAGTGCAGCGACACGGTCGAGGCCTTCGACGAAGGATACGCCGTTGAGATGTTCGACCAGGCCGAACACATCGCCTTTCGCATCGGACCGAGGATCGAACCAGCCCCGCCCAGCATGGATCACGATGACGATCGCCTCTCCGCGGCGATACTTGATCGCCTTGCGGCTGCTTTCCGGCAGGTCGATCGTGAAGCCCGCCTGCTCGAGCACCGCGGCGCACGGCACGCGGACCCGCAACTCCTCCAGTTCATTCCGTTCCATGATCCTGCCGGCACGCGCTCGCGTCCGCCTTTCCTTGCCTGTTTCCTTTCTCCACACCTCGCGGAGCGGCTTCCGGACGCCGCGAAGAGCAAAGGCGGCAAGGGCGCGCTAGCGGCGTGAGCTTCCCTTACCGCCGCAGCTCGCAAGCGGCACTCCCGGAAGGAGAAAGGCCGGCTCAACGAGCCGGCCGGCTTTCAAAGGGGTCGAATTCAGCGGAAGGCGGGAGGGAGAATGGCCCGTCCGTCCGGAAGAGCGTGACCGGAACGACGAGAACCCAGGCGGGCTGGAACGCATGGTTCTAGGCAAGAGCCCGATTGCGCGACCTCATGAAGGTTCCATCCGGGAGCGCGCCTATCGGTTCTGTCGCAAATTTTGTTTCGAGCCGGAGCGAGGGCCGGTGAAGACGGTCTTCAGGCGGCGATGGCCTCGAATTGTTCTTTCAGCGTCGGAGCCGGATTGAAGGCGAAGCGTCCTTGGCGTTTGCGCATCATCTGAACCATCTCGATGCCAGCCAGCGTGATCGCCGCCGAGCCAAAGGACTTGAACCCCAGCATTGGCCGAGCCCGTCGCTTGATCCTCCGGTGATCCTGTTCGATCCGGTTGTTGAGGTATTGGCTCTGCCGGATCCCGATCCGTTTCAGCGGTCGTCGGGGTCGATCCAGCAGCCGGCTTTCGGTGTCGCAGGCGATGATCGCCTCCCGGTTGGTCTGGCTGCCGTCAATCACGATGCGATCAGGCCGGCCATGGCGCGCAAGCGCCTTCCGCAGAAAGCGTTTGGCCGCCGGCAGGTCACGGTGCTCGCTGAACCAGAACTCCACCGTATCGCCGACACTGTCGATGGCGCGATACTGATACATCCAGCGACCCCGGACCTTGATGTAGGTCTCGTCGACATGCCATTTGCCGGTGACCGCGCGCTTGCGCCGATTGAAGCGTTCGAGCAGCCGCGGCGAAAAGTGCTCGACCCAGCGATGGATCGTCGAATGATCGACGCTGACCCCACGCTCGGTCAGCATCTCTTCCAGGTCGCGCAGGCTGAGGCTGTAGGCCAGGTACCACCGCACGCACAGCAGGATCACTGAACGGTCGAAATGGCGGCCTTTGAACATCGAACGACTCCCACAATGCGGAGCAGCCATCATACCACAGCCAATCTCGTGCAGCAGTTTGCGACAGAGCCGCTTCTGGTCCCCCGCTTCGTTCGCTGGGGACCAGACAAGGGGGACTATCGGCGGGCGCGTCTGCTGGGGCTCGTCATCCCAGAGTTCGACCGGATTGCCATGGAGGAGCCGACCAACATCGCCAACTCCGGCAAGCCCATCCTGCCGCTCCATCTGCGCCCGTTCCTCCTCGCCGGCGTGGCGGTCGTTCTGGAAAGCGGACCGGAAATGCTCGACCTGCTTCGCAGGCACGCCATCGGCGTCCGACGCGAAGTGTTCGATGCCTTCGCAGCAGAAGCGATCGCTCAATGGGTCAGCGTGCGTGCCCATTCACAGAAGCAGCTTATTTGAGAATGAGCACCCGCCCATTCTCATGTTTAAATGCTCAACCCAGTTCGGAAGCGGCCATTCTTACATTTAACTGCAAAGCGACAGCTGGACGAAGGAGAGTGCCATGGCGACCGTCTGATCGCTCACAGCAACAGCCTGTCACACGAACAGAAAGGTAGACGAGTTTCCGCCAGCCGGTGGAGAGACGTCCCTTGCGGGACGATGGATGAGGTGAGTTCGCTAGGGTTCTTGGGTCGGTCGCGCCTGGCGCGATCAGAACGCGCGACAGATTGGACTGCCTCGTTCTTCTGATCCCATCATGGGAGAGCCCGAGAGCTGATCCCGAAGAGAAGCAAGGACCCGCAAGTGACGTCAGACATCGGCAACGTGGAAGGCCTGAAAGCGCTTGACCTCAAATCGCCGAATAGAGAAGAACCTATGGACGATCACTGCCACAGTAACCGAACCTGATGCGTGCCGACCTCATCCGGCTTCAGGAGGATCATAGAAGGTTTAGAGTAGATGTCTCCCCAATAGTCCTCCGGATCCCCATGACTAGTCCAACACTCAAGAGAGACGAACGGCGCTGTGGGCTTGGTCCAGAGGGCGAGATGCGGAAAGTTCTCGACCGACATTGTAATTGAGCGTCGTGAGGGAGCTTCATATCGCATCCAACGACTCGCAGCATTTAGAAAAATCAGCGCTCCAGAGGCGAAGAGATCAGGCTCGAGTGGTAGTCGGGTTGCGTCGAAAGGAACTGATCGCAGTTCCCTCCCGACCAATCCATCAGGCGTGATGGTTGGAGATAGGCTGACCTCTTGCCGATCGAACCAGACACTATAATCCTCAAGGTTGCCGCCATCGAACGGCCACAGGAACGCAGGATGAAAGCCGAGTGCATAAGGTAGCACGTCTGCTCCGGTGTTCTTAACAACAAAGCCAAGGCGGAGCTCCGCCGGCGTTAACTCGACTTTGAGATCCAAGCTAAAGTCGAGTGGGATTTCAGTATCGGCGGTGGAAGAGGTCAGCCGGAGAGCCGCAGCGTTTTTGCTGTGCGCGACTTTCTCGAAGAGTGAATGCTGCGCGAAGCCGTGGCGGAGAATGGGATGGGATTTGCCACGAAGCCGCAGTTGATCGTCTCTGACGCGGCCAACAATCGGAAACAGGATTGGGGCGCGGCTCTCCCAATGCCTGGGATCTCCGTGCCAGAGGAGGTTTCTGTCTCCCACCGCCCAGGATTGGAGCTCGCCACCCAGGAGTGATATCGTCGCTTGCGCATCTCCAGCACTCAGGCAGAGCACCTCATTCTGCCCGGCGCTCGGACGTTCTAATTGAGACAAGAGGTCATCCTATATCTACAGGCCGGGCCTCGTTCCGAGACAGAATGGGCCTGATCAAAGTCTGGAGTGGAACAGCGCTGTCGGCAAGCATCGTCTCGTCTACCGGCTGCTGCATCCTGATCAGGGATTGAGCTGCCCTTGCCTCACGGGGATTGTTTACGGCGGCTGCTGCGACAACGACTCCATTAGCGTTAAGTGAGAACGTAGAGAAGCTCTTCGGACCCGTTCCTTGCCGCACGATGGTTCGAACTCCATCGGTGGCCAATCCCGAGATCTGCACGTTGACACCGTGCTGGTCAGTCCAAAACCAAGGGACATCATCATAGACCTTCGGGCAGCCAGCCATCGCGGCTCCGACTGCGACCCCGTGATTCTGCGCGTGCCGCCACGATTCAAGCCTTAGGCGGCGTCTGAAGAGCGGATGCCAGAATGCGGCGACGTCTCCCGCCGCGAAGATTCCGGATTGGTTGGTTCGACCGTATTCATCGACCACGATGCCGCCGTCTATCTCGATTCCCGCCTCCGAGGCAAGGGACAGGTTCCGCTCCATGCCAATCCCCGCGACGACGCAGTCAGCCGGGATCTCAGTTCCGTCTTCGCAAATCACACGATCGGCTTCGATGGCCTTGACTGAGCTGCCGAACCTGAAATTTACATCGGCGTCGCTATGGAGCTGCTCGATGAACCTAGAGCATTCCATATCGACACATCTGCCCATGGGGATTTGGCCAGCCTCGACGACAGTGACCTCGCACCCGAGCTTACGCGCGCTCGATGCTACTTCGAGGCCGATCACTCCAGCACCGATACAGACCACGCGCTTTGCCGAGGAAAGCCTTTCCCTCAGGCGCCATCCGTCCTCCATTGTTCTGAGATAGTAGACATTCTCAGCGCCGGGAATCGTCAGCCGGCGCGCTGTGCCACCGGTCGCGAGCAGCAGCCTGTCGAAGGGGAGGTTCGCTCCGTTGCCGAGCCTGATGCGGCCCAGCCGAGGTTCAATCTGCACGGCGCGAACACCGAGGCACAGCTCTATGTCATTATCTCTGTAGTGCTGTTCATCGTGGAAGCAAGTTGGTTCCGGACTTTCCGGCGACGTGAGCACCTCTTTAGACAGGGGCGGCCGTTCATAGGGGCGAATGGGTTCATCTCCAACGAGCACAATGCGCCCTTTGAAACCTTCGCGACGCATGCTCGTCGCAGCCCACGCTCCTGCTTGCCCGGCACCCAGTACGACATTGATCTTAGTCATGGTTTCACTCGCCTCAGAGCGCAGGGCGTGACGATCCGGGCGTCAGTGATAGACTCAGCGCCGCCAGGATCATTGTCTGCTCAGACGAGTCGCTCACCGCTCGCTCCATCGAAAAGGTGGACGAGGTTCGGATCCGGGGTGATGCGGATCGTCTGGCCCGGCCTGGCGCTGATGCGATCGCGAAAGACGCCGACGATATCGGCTCCGCCGAGCTTGGCGAAGACCTGGGTCTCGGAACCAGTTGGCTCGACCACCACCACCTCGGCCGGCAGGCCCATATCCGTATTGAGCACAAAATGCTCAGGCCGGATCCCGTAGACCGCTGGCTGCCCATCCGAGGCCGCAGGCGCATCTGTCACTGGCAGCGCAAGGCCGCTCACTGTCACGAAACGCCCACCTTGCAGGCTCCCCTTGAGGAAGTTCATGGCCGGAGAACCTATGAAGCCCGCCACAAAAAGGTTTGCGGGGCGATCATACAACTCCAGGGGAGCGCCGATCTGCTCCACCACGCCATCATGCATCACCACGATCTTGTCGGCCATGGTCATAGCCTCGATCTGATCGTGCGTGACATAGATCGTTGTGGTCTTGAGGCGCTGGTGCAGTTCCTTGATCTCGGTGCGCATCTGCACACGCAGCTTGGCGTCCAAGTTCGACAGTGGTTCGTCGAACAGGAACACCTGCGGGTCGCGCACGATGGCGCGGCCCATGGCGACACGCTGGCGCTGGCCGCCGGATAATTGGCGCGGATAACGGTCGAGCAGATTGGTCAACCCGAGGATCTCGGCCGCCCGATTGACTTTGCTCGTGATCTCCGCCTTGGGCGCCCTCTTGAGTTTGAGCGAGAACGCCATGTTGTCCGCCACGGTCATGTGCGGGTACAGCGCGTAATTCTGGAATACCATCGCGATGTCCCGCTCCTTGGGCGGAACATCGTTGACCACACGCGCACCAATCCGGATTTGTCCGTCCGTCAGCGACTCCAAGCCGGCGATCATCCGCAACAGCGTCGACTTTCCACACCCCGACGGACCCACAAGGATCACGAATTCCCCGTCAGATATGTCCACTGACACACCGTGAAGGACCTGCGTCGGGCCGAAGGCCTTTTGGACACTATGGATACTAACCGAAGCCACGCCGCATTCTCCCAAATCGCTATACGTCTACGACGACGTAGTCTTCCTCGACAGTTACCGTGAAGGTTTCAGCAACATACGGCCCCTTAACGAGCGTTTCGCCTGGTGTCGCCTCAATTTCGTAGGTTTTTGCTTTGATGCGGTCAGGCTCGCACCATGACTGCCCTGTCCGCACATCGAACTCCCACCCGTGCCAGGGGCACCGAAGGATTTCTCCCGAGCGGGAGTACTTGTACTCTCCCGGCTCCCGCGACTGGACAAGTCCGACGAGCTTACCGTCGCAAAGGTTCGCACCTTGATGCGGACACCGGTTCAGCAATGCGAACAACTCGCCTTTAATATTGAAAACCGCGATTGGGCGACCGCGAATATTTACAAGCTTACGGGTGCCAGGAGGTAGCTCCCGGAGCAGACCAATGACATGCTTTGCCATTCTAACTGAGTCCGTATACCGTTTTGGCATTGTCGATGAAGAAGAGGCGGCGCTGTTCTTCAGTAATCTTCAACGGCAGCGCATGCGCCGGATCATCGAAGTCCCAATGTGGGTAATCCGTTGCGAACAGCAATCGATCCCATCCGATCCACTCGATGGTATCGAGCAGGTGAATCCGAGGTTCCGGCTCCTCCATCGGCTGCGTCGTGAGCCAGACGTGGTCGCGCAGATACTCGGATGGCCGCCGCTTCAAATGAGGCGTCTCGTCCCGCAGGCGCTCATGAACTTTGTCCAGGCGCCACGCCAACGAGGGAAGCCAAGCGAAACCAGCCTCGATCATCACGATCTTGAGGCTCGGGAATCTCTCGAACACCCCTTCCATGATCAGGCTCGTAAGTTGAGCTTGGCAAGCCTGCGCGTGACCGGTCATCTCTTCAATGTAATAAGAAGGCCAACCACTTCCGGTGATCGGGTGGCCGCCATATCCGAAGGCGTGAATACCGATCGGCCGATTAGCGCGAACCGCAGCCTCGTAAATAGGCCAATACTTTCGCTGCCCCAGGGGATCCGCAGTGCGGCTCAACAGAAGCACTTGAACGAACAGGGGATTGTCGGCCCATCTGTCGATCTCCTTGGCCGACTCCTCCGGGTTCTCGTATGGAACTACGATCGACCCCTTAAGGCGCGGCTCCTTTTCCAGTAACTCGTGCAGCTGCCAATGGTTGTTGGCCGTTGCCATTGCAGCACTGAATTCGGGATTAGCGAAGCCCTGCCCCGTCGGGCCCAACAAATTCACAATCCCGAACTGAACATTGTTTGGATCAAGGTGCTGCTGGCGCATGAAGTCAAGGTCAGAGCCGGGTAGACCGCCGCCCGGCGGCCAAGCGTCCCTTCGCGCTGCATTCGGCTGCCCCTTCGGGTAGGCAGGCTTACCGTCCTCATAAGGCTGCCTTAGTGTCGTACCGTAGGTCTCGAGGTAGGACTGCCAACGCTGAGACAGATATGGGTAAAGGTCCCGCTTGGACTTAACAACCGGATGGATGTCGCAGTCCGCAACTGCCATCTGTGAAGCACCAGGCCTTCGTGTCGGGCTAAGATCTCTAAGCTGCACGTTCATGGGCTGTCTCCCTGAGACGCGGGTAAGTATTCAACGGATTATCGACCATTATCTTCCTGACGAGGTCAGACGATATGTTCTGCGGAAGCGCTTCCGTTCCATCGAAGTGCCAGTGGGGGTAATCGGTGGAAAACAACAGCAACTCGTCTGACCCCAGATGCTCGAAGAGCCGCTCCAGCTGTCCAGAATCTGACGGAGCATCGAAGGGTTGCACCGTGAGACGTACATTGGATCGGACGATCTCTGTCGGAGACTGATCAACCCACGGAATTTCCATTCGCAGCCCGCGCCAGTACTTGGAGAGCCGCCACAAATGGGCGGGGAGCCACGATACGCCGGACTCGAGTAGGACAACGCGCAAATTCGGGTACTTGTTGAAAACACCCTCACTTATCAGGCTCGTCAGCTGGGTTTGGAATCCCTGAGCTTGGGCTACATAGTCCTCAGAATAGTAGGAAGGCCAACCTACAGGCGTAACCGGATGCCGATAGGAGCTGCCGGCATGAATGCCAATGGCAAGTCCGTTGCGTTCGGCTGCAGCATATATGGGCCAGTAGTAGCGCCGGCCGAGGGGTGCTTCTCCCATCAATGGCAGCAGCACCTGAACGAACCGCTTATCCTGAGCGCAACGTTCAATTTCCTGTACAGCGAGCTCCGGATTTTGCAGCGGCACGACGATCGAGCCGCGGAGTTTAGGCTCCTTATCGAGCCACTCCTTGGCGAGCCAGTCGTTGATCGCTCGGGCGAAGCTCGCGGCCATATCTTCGCTGAAGAGGATATGGACGCCATACAAGCAGTTGCAGATGGCGATCTCGGTTCCAAACGGAAGAAGTGCTTGGGAACGCAGCTGCTCTAAGTCGGCTCCTGGTTTTCCGGACTGGGGCCGCCAGTCCGGTCGAGCAGAGAGCGGACTGTTGACCGGATACGAAATCGTATCGAGCTCGTATACGCCGCGCTGTTCGCTTGCCTCTCGCCAGAAATCGTCAAGGTAAGGGTAAAGCGATTCTAAACTCGGAACGGCGGGATGGATGTCGCAATCTATCCCTCCGTGTGTGTGTGACCTCACCATTATCAATCCTCATTGCTCGTCGCAAGACTATCAGAGTGTGACGCGCTCTCCCGTCAACCCTTCACTGCTCCATGTGCCATGCCGCGCACGAGATGTTTCTGCATCACCACCATGAAAGCCACGATCGGAAACATGATGCCAATGGCTGCCGCTGCGGATAGAGACCAGTAGTTCACGTCCTCGCCTCCGTACTGCGCAATCGCGACGGGCAAGGTCTTCGTGTTTGTCCCTGTGAGAACCAGCGCAAACAGGAACTCGTTGTAGGCCAGAAGCAAGCTGAACAAGGCAGTCACGAACAGTCCAGGCCGGACAACAGGAAGGGCGACGCGCACAAAGGTCTGCCAGGCGTTGCATCCATCGATCGCCGCGCTCTCGTAGAGGGCTTTCGGAACGTCCAGAAAGAAGCCTCTCATCAGCCAGATTGTGAAGGGCTGGTTGATGGCAGTCAGCGCAAGCACCATGGCGATATGGGTATCGATCAGGTGCATGGCCTGAGCCAAGATGAAGAATGGAATGACCAGTAGAATGTGCGGGAACATCCGCATGGCCAAGATTCCGAAGAGCAGTCCTTTGGACGCGCCAACGTTCAACCTGGAGAGCCCATAGGCGGCCATGGTTCCGACCGAAACCGAAAGCAGCACAGTGCTCACTGCGATGATTGTGCTGTTGACCAGAAACTCACCGAATCCGGCCTCGCCCCAGACCTGCTGATGAAATTGCAGTGTCGGTTCGAAGATCAGCTTCGGGGGTATGGAAAAAGCATCGACGGGTTGTTTGAGGGAGGTCAGCAACGCCCAAAAAATCGGGAGAAGAGTGACTGCAGTGAACAATGCCAGGGCGATGAAAAGCAGGGCTTGGTTAGTGCGGGGGTTACTCACTGCGGGCCTCCTCCTGGCCACGGTGAACCAATGCGATCATCGCAGCGATCATTCCGGCAATCACAAGAAGGCTGATCACGCCGAGCGCAGAGGCCTTACCTATGGCAAGCAACCGAAATGCGAGAGCATAGGTATAGAGGGTGATGGTCTCGGTGGCAGTTCCAGGCCCGCCGCCCGTCAGAACATAGATCGTGTCGAAGAAGCGGAACGAGTCCATGATCCGGATGGCCAGCACGAAAACGACGATTGCCCGAAGTTGTGGCAACATTACCCGGAATAGAAGGCTCCAGTTCCCGGCTCCATCGATCTCGGCAGCCTCGATATGACTCTGATCGATCGTATTCAGTCCTGCATAGAGAACCAAAATCATGAAGGGCGTCGATTTCCAGACATCCGCCAGGATGACCGTAACGCGGGCCCACTGAGCATCTCCCAGCCAGTCTGGCGGAAAAATATTCAGGCCGATCAGTGTGGCGTCGATCAGGCCCCAACGTCCCATGAAAAGCCACTTCAGGAACAAGGCCGCAACGACAGGGGTAATGATGTGCGGCAAGAACATCATGATGCTCAGGAGACGTGCGCCACGGGTTAACCGGTAGAGGCCGTAGGCGACCGCGAGCCCCAGGCAGAACTCGATCGCAACCGCTGAAAGCACGATCATCACCGTGCGTCCGAGAGACTGCCAGAAGCGCCCTTCCTGAAGAAGTTCCGTGTAATTACCGAGGCCGACATAGTTGGCGACCCCGGATCCAAGATCATAGTCGAACAAGCTCAGATAAAAGCCGTATCCCAGAGGGAAGAGCAGTACGCACGAGAGCAAGAGACCACTCGGAACGAGAAACAGCCACAGGGCATTCTGTTCCGAGTGTAGCCCCCTTTTCTTGCCAGTCCTTCGGAGGGTTTGAGACGGTGGCATGTATCCCACTACGGGCCTTGGACCCTGCAGGATGGTTGATGACGCTCGCAACTTCTCCATCGGAATGGCCTTGACCTTAGTAGTAGCCGCGGGCTTTGAGGAACGCCTCAGTCTCGCTCGCAGCCAGATCGAGGGCCTGTTTAGTCGGCATCTCTCCGGTGACCGCCTGAAGGATCCTGCGGCTGATGAATTCACCTGCGGGATAGAACTCGGGCAGCGCAGGGTTGGGCACCGCCACCTTCACGGCCTCGAGAGCGGCCGGATAGTAGCGGTTCTTTGTCCGCAGTTCCGGGTCGTCGAGCAGCGAGCGCCGCGGAGGCACCATCATCGAGGCTGCACCTCGCATGGTGTCCTGTGACGAAGACGTCGCCAAGATACGGAAGAGTGTCTCAGGATCCTGCTTGCTGAATGCCGAGATGGAATAACCGTCGGAGGTAATCTTACCGCCGCCGCCAGGGGCAGCCACCCACTCGATATTACCAATAACCCGCGATTTTTTCGGATCGTCCATGGCTCCTGCCCGGGTCGCCCACTGCAGCGCCATTGCAGCTGCATCCTGCTGCAGCGTGATCATGCATTCGTCGTTGCCGGAAGCGGTAAAGCCTTTCTGCGCGTATCGGCCCACCTCCTTCATTGTCTCGATAGCTTTGACGCCCTTCTCATTGTTGAAGATTGGCTTCCACTGCTTGTCGAACCAACCGTCTCCGATGCTATGGAGATACCAATGAGCCTCGTTCAGCGTACCGTCCAGCCCCTTCAGGCAGCTTGCAGTTCCTGCCCGCATGGGCGAGTTGAAGAACTTCGCGAGTTCGACAAACTCCTCCATCGTCTTCGGCGGCTGCTTTCCTGCCTTATCGAAGAGGTCCTTCCGGTAAAACAGCATCATCACATTGATGACATGGGGAACGGCGTAGATCTTTCCGTCGATCGTAAATCGCTGGACAGCCTGGTCGACAAAGTCGTCCAGCTTGTATTCAGATTTGAACTTATCCCAGAGATCGTTCAGCGGCCTGATCCAGCCGCTTGCAGCAAACTGGCCGACGTGTCCATCGCTCATATAGAGAATATCAACGGTATCGGCTTTGGATGAAAGCGCAATGCGGCTAAGCTCCATTGCCTTATCAAAAGGCATGAGTTGTGCGTTTACCGTGACCCCCGGAATGGCCTTCTTCATTGCCTCGGCATAATGCTCCAGCGCGGGGTATCTGTGACTGACAACCTGCACCGGCCCGCTCGCCTTGGCAGAGCGGATGCCCATCGAAGTCGCCGCACCTGCCGTAGCAGCTGCCGCAAGTCCTTGGATCGCCTGGCGTCGTGTGATCTTCCTAGAGCTCATTTCCTTCCTCCCAATTGTGCGGTTCATTAGTTTTTTAGTTCCTACACCGCGAACTTTGGCATACTCCAACCTCCGTCATTCAGGTGGGAGCAGAACAAAAACCTCATTCTTGCGAACTTCTACTGGATAGATGCGCAAATCCTGCTCAACCGGCGCGCACAAGGCCTTCCCCGTCCGAACATCGAACTGGCCTGCGTGAAGAGGACACTCGATCACGCAGCCTTCCAGCCATCCTTCGGAAAGCAGCGCATTGCCGTGAGTACAGAGATTATCCGTTGCGTAGTACTCGTCCCCCGCAACCCGGCACAAAACCATCGAGTAGCCCTCGATCTCGATTGCGAATGGGATCCCCTCTTGCACCTCATCACTCGACGCAACAAACATCCAGCGACCCTCAGATATCGCCGGCAAATGACCCAACCGTTGCATTGTTGCTCCTAGTTGTTTGAAGGGGCGAATTCAGGTGAACACAGAACAGCGGGAGCGTCAAACGAAATATCCTGCGGACGCTCTCCAGCGAACGGCTCGTCGATTTTGATTCGGAGACGAAGACCTACCGGATTGGCATGGGGGTTCTGGAGCTCTCCCTGCCACTACTCGGCGCCAATCAGGCCGATCTCATCCGGCCAGAACTCAGGCGGCTCTCGGATGAACACAATAGCTTGATCTGTCTCTGGCAAATCACGGAGGGCGAGCGCATCGTCCTCGTCGACCGTGTCTCCACCGCCCGCACGGTTCGCGTTGACATGTCGGACGGCTCGCGCCTGCCGACCTATGTCGGGGCCATCGGGCGCTGCTACGCAGCATTGCGTAATCTGCCTCGTGACAAGCTGAAGACGCATTTCGACATGCTGCAATGGCAGGCTCCGCCGAGCTTCGATGCCTATGCCGCAGATGTGGAAAAGGCACGGCGTGACGGCTATGCCTTCGACTTCGGGCAGCTTTTCATTGGGCTGGAGATCGCGGCTGCGATCGTGACCGACCCGACTGGCAAGCCTCGGCTCGGCATCAGCGGAATCAGCATCGCCGGCCAGCTTTCGCGGGAAGTTATCGAGCGACTGGGTATGGACCTGCGCGATTCTGCAGACTGGATCAGCGAGGCGTTGTTTGGCGTCTCACGCGGTGTCCGGCAATCGGAGCGCCGTCTGGCCGGAGGATCGCCGGTTCCTCGCAGCAGGGGAGGCTCACGATGATGGATGCACCCTCCCCCGCTGTCTGGGAATTTGACGATTTCCGCCCTGGGTTAGAGTTGGGGCGTCTCGCAATCCCGATGAACGACGCACGCCTCGCTCATTGGGTCGCGATCTATGGCGAACCAGTGGTGGATGGGCGAGTGCCATCCGGCATGCTCGTAGCGGCGATGATGGAAGCCTATCTGACTGCGGTTAAGCCGCGTCCGCCCGGCAACATTCATGCGAGCCAGAAACTGTCATTCGGTAAGCCGGTATACCCCGGTGACCGGCTCGATGCAGAAGTGACCTGTCTCTGGAAGGAGATGCGCAAGGAGCGCCGTTGGGTGGCTTTCGGCGTCACCCTCCGGAACGGAAATCGCGATGTCCTAAGCGGCCAGATCCGCACGATTTGGGCAAAATAATGTGACGTCACGGGAAAAGCGCCGAGGGGAGCACGAAAGGAAACAATCATGATCGCCACATTGCCGCGCGAACTTGCGGTTGTCAGCCTGACAGCAGGTCCGGACACCGTCGGCCGCTATGCCGAGTTGACCACTGATTTCAATCCGATCCATCTCGACCCTGAGTTCGCCGCGGGGACCATGTTTGGTCAGCCGATCATTCACGGCACGCTTGGCCTCAATCTCGTCATGGAGGCGATCGAACGCACCTTCGGCGCATTTCCTACCGATGCCGAGATCGATGCGCGTTTCGTCAGGCCAATTCCGGTCGGATGTGTCACTTTCCATTTAATTCCCGGAACCGCAGTTCAGCATTTTCAACATGTTACGCGGGCACGTAATTTGATAATCGGCATTTAATGTGAGAATGACGCTTTGTTTCTGGCACCTTATGTGAGAATGGGAATGCGGTTCACTTTCGGCGCTGGGGCCGCTCATGCAAGATCCGCTTCCCGACCAGATTGATGATGCTCAGTGGGAAGAAGCTCGACGGCGAGCCGACGCAATCCGCACATTTCTCAGTCATCGCAGCGACCAGGGCACGACGGCGGATGTCGCTGCACTGGCGACTGAACTCGGGCTCAGTCAGGCAACCACCTATCGGCTGATCGGTCTCTTCCGCGAAGGCGGCAGCGTGCGCGCTCTGGTCGAACGCAAGCGTGGCCGACCACTTGGCCATCGCATTCTTGACCCCGGGCGGGACGAACTCGTCAAGAGCGCCATCCGGGCGATCTTCCTGACGCCCAATCGCCCACCCGTCTCTGAGCTTGTGCGGATGATTCAGGCGCGCTGCATGAAAGCGGGGCTCAAGCCGCCGCATCGACGCACGATCGAGGCGCGTATCAAGGATGTCGACCTGCAACACCGCGCCAGGCGGCGTGGCGACGAGGTCACCGTGAAGGCGACGACCCCGGTTCCCGGCGCGCTGCGCACAACACGGCCACTCGAGGTGGTCCAACTCGACCATACAAGGGCAGATATCTTCGTAGTGGACGAAGAGACGCGACTGCCGATAGGTCGCCCGTGGCTTACGCTCGCGATCGACGTGCACAGCCGCATGGTCATGGGCTTCCATCTCACGATGGATGCGCCCTCGCGGCTCTCGACGAGCCTGTGTCTGCTGCACGCCGTATTCGACAAAACGGCTTGGCTCCAGGACCGCGAGATTTCCGAGCCCTGGCCGATCGCTGGATTGCCGGACGCTCTGCATGTCGACAACGGCGCGGATTTCAGGAGCAAGGCTTTCAAGCGGGGCTGCGACGACGCCGGCGTCGCTGTCATCTGGCGCCCGCCTGGACAACCTCGGTTCGGCGGCCATATCGAGCGGCTCATCGGCACGCAGATGGGCCGCTTGCATCTTCTTCCGGGCACGACCTTCGGCGATGTGGATGAGCGCGGAGACTATGACAGCAGACGGCATGCCGCGCTCACGCTGCGCGAACTAGAGCGCTACATCGCGCTCGATATCGCCGGAGCCTATCACCAATCCATTCATAATGGCCTGGGCCGGCCTCCTCTCGCCGTCTGGCGTGAGCTAGAAGAACGGACGCCTCTGCGCATGCCGCAAGATCGTCAGCGCTTCTGGCTGAACTTCCTGCCGGAAGACCGCCGCAGTTTGCGCCCGACCGGAATCCATCTGTTCGGCCTTCGCTATTGGTCGCCTGCCCTATCCGCCGATGTCGGCCGCGTGAAGAGCAAGCTGCTCGTCAAGTACGACCCCCGCGATCTGGCTCGCGTCTTCGTCCAGCGCCCATCCGGCAGCTTCGTCGAGGCCCGCTATGCCGACATCACCTTGCCGTCCGCAACGCTGCACGAGGTCAGCGCGGCCCGGAAGTCCCTTCTTGCAAAGGGGCGGCGAGAAGTGGGCGCCGAGGCAATCTTGCGGACTGTCATCGCACAGCGAGAGTTGATCGATGACGCCGTTCGCAAGACGTCCTCTCAGCGCAAGCGGGGGCGAGCGGCCAGAAACTCCAAAGTGGATGATAGCGGCTGGGGCTCGCTTCGCGGCGTCGATTCCAGCAATCCTGTGCCCTCGGTTGAGGATATGGATTGACGCAGCATGACATTCACCTTCCGCCACCTGACATCGAGCGCGGCGGCGCTTCTTGCCGAGCATGATGAGCGGCGCATCCGCGCCATCCGGTCGCGTCGGTGGGTTCTTTATCCTCGCGCCAAGCAGGCGCTCGATCGCCTGCATGGACTTCTCGACCAGCCGCGTGGCACGCGAATGCCATCCATCGCCATCTATGGTGACAGCGGCATGGGCAAGACCATGATCATGAAGCAATTCCGGGACGAACACCCGCCAAGCTTCAACACCGTAACCGGCGTGCTGACGACGCCAGTTCTTGCAATGGAGATGACGAGCCGACCGGGCGAACGGCGGTTTTACGCCGAACTGCTGACGCTATTGGGAGCTCCATCGCGGCCGCGTGCTGACATCGCCCAGATGGAGCAGGCAGCCATGCGGATTATGGAAGCCATCGGCGTCCAAGTCCTCGTGATCGACGAGGTCCACAACCTTCTGGCCGGCAGCTACCGCGAGCAGCGCATCGTGCTCAACACGCTTCGCTTCCTGAGCAACCGACTGCAAATCTCCCTCGTCTGCTTCGGGGTCAATGAAGCACGCGAGGCAATCAGCGGCGACGTGCAGTTGGCGCGGCGTTTCGAGCAGCTGACCTTGAGCCGGTGGGCGGCGAACGAGCAATTTGAAGCTTTGATCGGCTCGATCCTGCGCAACATGCCACTTCGCCACCCTTCCGTGCTGACGCCAAACGCACTGCGCCGCATTCTCCAGATCACGGATGGCATTACAGCGGGCATCTTCCGACTGATCACCGACCTCGCCATCGCAGCCATAGAGAGCGGCGAGGAGAGGATCACCGACGAGGCAGTCCAGCGCTGGGAGCCCGCATTCCAGGGCGAGACCGCGGTTGCCTGATGCCGGCCACGCCGTCGCCGATGCCGGTCTGCTTCCCACCAGCCCTTGACGAGCTTTTGTCGTCTTTGATCAGACGCCATGCCATCTTCTACAACGTGCCTCCGCTCGCCGTCTTGCATCATGCCGTGCCAAACTTGCGGTCCCTCAAAGCTGCTGATCTCGATCTCACGCAGGATCAAGCCGAAGCCTTGGCCATTATGTTCCGAACTACGGCCACAGCCGTGTTCGGCATGACCTTCGCAATCGCACCCGGGGCAACCCGCCGACTGATATCGTCGCGCGTCATGCAGGAATGCCAGACCTGTTCCACCCAGCATGCGCAAGACGGTCCAGTTCTGCGCTCTCAGCTGCAAGGATGGCGCATCACGTGCCCGACCTGCGACGGGCTGCTCCGCGACCCTGACGGGTTGGAGTCACAATTGTCGCCGAACCTTCTGTGGCGCAGTGCCTCGAGAGGTGAGCAACTCCTGCACCGCGAAGCGCACGACGGGTCGCGGCACTGGATCTCTCCAGCAGTCGTTGCCAGATTGCTTCTGGTCCCCCGCTTCGTTCGCTGGGGACCAGACAAGGGGGACTATCGGCGGGCGCGTCTGCTGGGGCTCGTCATCCCAGAGTTCGACCGGATTGCCATGGAGGAGCCGACCAACATCGCCAACTCCGGCAAGCCCATCCTGCCGCTCCATCTGCGCCCGTTCCTCCTCGCCGGCGTGGCGGTCGTTCTGGAAAGCGGACCGGAAATGCTCGACCTGCTTCGCAGGCACGCCATCGGCGTCCGACGCGAAGTGTTCGATGCCTTCGCAGCAGAAGCGATCGCTCAATGGGTCAGCGTGCGTGCCCATTCACAGAAGCAGCTTATTTGAGAATGAGCACCCGCCCATTCTCATGTTTAAATGCTCAACCCAGTTCGGAAGCGGCCATTCTTACATTTAACTGCAAAGCGACAGCTCGAACATCCAGGCCGGAACCTCGAGCCAGCGGTCCCCTTGGGCGCCGGCTACCGCGCAGCGGAAATACACGCCGTCGCACTTCGCCACGACGCCATGAACGCCGACCTCACGGCCAAACCACGGATGATACCGATAGAGAACCTCGCGGAACTCGGTTCCGTGGGTGTTCCCAAGCCTTGTTGTACAACCGCCACCGACCCCACTCGGCGCTCGGATACATCCCGCCGGCGACCTATGCCGCCAAGCTCTCCACCGCTGCGCAATTCCGCGCAAAACCCGCCGAGGCTATAATCGCCGCTGGATGACAGATCAGAGGCAGGTCAGCTGAAGCTCGGTGCCGTGCCGCAGCAGGGCAGTATCGGTCCGAGGGGCCGTCTTGATCTTGAGGATTTGCGGATAGAACACGTCTGTAGCCGATCACACTCTCAGACGAAACAATCTTCCCGACGAGCGGCGCCCGCTTTGCGGTCTAACGAGCGCTTTCATTTGTCCGCAAAAGCTTATCTCGCCTTTGCTGCGCGCGAAGGATCATCCCGTTCGACGAATCCTAGCCATGGGCTCTGCACGCTGGTCACTCCTGAGCTATTTTTTTGCGGGCGCCGCCGAAGGACGCACAATCTCGGCCCACTTGGGAATTTCAGAACGCATTAGCGCCGCGAGGCTTTCGGGCGAGCCACCCACGATTTCTAACCCAAGATCGGCCAGCTTAGACGCCACTACCGGCTCCTTTACGATCTGTAGAAGAACTGAGTGCAACTTCGCCACGATGTCGGGTGGCGTTCCCTTGGGTGCAATGATCGCGTACCAGTTATTGGCCTGGACACTGGGGAAACCAAGCTCCACCATCGTCGGAACTTCCGGCAGCGCCGGGGACCGAGCGTTGCTCGCGAGCCCGAGGGCCTTCACTGCGCCACCCTGCACCTGCGGGAGCAAGACCGGCAAGTCAGCAAACATCAACTCGATCTGCCCCGCCACAACGTCGTTGGCTGCTGGCCCAACCCCGCGGTACGGAACGTGAACCAGGTCGATATTGGCTGCTCGCCGCAAAAGTTCCCCCGCGAGATGGGGAAGACTGCCGGTACCAGATGACCCGAAGCTGATCTGGCCTGGTCGTTGTTTGGCCAGCGAAACCAGATCATCGAGCGTAACCACATGAGCTTTGGGCCCAGCCACAAGGAGCTCCGGGGCGCGCGCGAGCAACATGACTGGTGCGAAGTCAACGACTGGATCGTAAGGCATCCGCTCCATGAGGCTGACGTTGATTGCAAGGGGCCCCGTTGTCGATAATCCGATCGTGTAACCGTCCGGTGGGGCCTTCGCAACACCATCGGTTCCGGTCACTCCTCCGGCTCCTGCGCGGTTCTCAACGATGAAGTTCTGCCCCAGCAGTTGCGCTGCCCGCTCTCCGAGAAGACGGGCCACGATATCTCCCGAGCCCCCCGCCGCAAATGGAACGATGACGCGGATTGGACGCGCGGGGAAAGTGTCCGCCACCGCGCCAAAGGGCCAGAGGATGACGAACAGCGTCAGCAGAGCTCGCTGAAAGGTCGACATGATTACCTGCCAGCTGATTACGAGGTTGCAATGTCGCATAACTCTTACCCAGCCTGCTGGGTTTCACAACGGATTGCTGCGTCCTGAGAGGAACGCTGAATAATGTTCAGATGAGCCCAGCCGTCGCGTTCTCCCTCAACGAAAGTAACGCCAGCTCCGAGGGTGTCGCTCATTCTGCGCAGATAGTCGAAGACCCGCCCCGCTCTAGCGTCGCCAAACCGGTACGGCTCTGTACTTCCATCCGCGAGAATTTCGGCCGGAATGAAACCCGCTCGCACAATGCCCAGCTTTGATGCGTCGAGAGTCACAATCCCCGTCATTCGAGCGTCGGGATGAAAAGGATAGAGAGGAAATCCGGGCCGTGGACCGTGTGCGAACTCGCCATATCGAGCGCGACTCGCTGCCAGCTGGTTGGCGGTTGGATTGTAGTGCGTGAAGTGGTGGACGAACGCACCAACGCCGTAAAATATGGGTGATCCGGCCCAGAATTCAACCCCGCGTAGGCTGTGGTGATGGTGGCACACCACAGCGTCTGCGCCTAGTTCCACGATCTGGCGTGCGACTTCCGTTTCATAGCTCTGGAGGGTCTCAAACTGGCTGGACGCACCCCAATGGCAAGCCACGACCACAAGGTCTGCGGATGCGCGGGCATCTTTGATCGCCTGGCCCAATCGCCGAAGATCATCAGGGTCCGCTGACGTTGTAATGAGCGGTCGAGCCCCCGGCTCCCAGAAGGTCGGGTCAGGCGTCGAGTAGTGGGTTCGGATCCTAACTGCCGCCAAGCCTGGCCGCTCGTCGCGCGCTTCATAGCCCACCGGGAAAATGCTTGCGCACGCGAGGAAAGCAACTCGGATCCCGTCGCGCTCGACGACCGCCGGGCGCAAAGCAGCCTTGGCGTTCATTCCCGCGCCTGTCGTCGCAATGCCCTGTTCCCGCAGAACCTCGAGGGTATCAGCGAGGCCCCGGTAACCCCCGTCAACGATGTGGTTATTGGCGCAGGTCATCACGTGGAATGGCACCGCGCTCAGACAAGACGCCCGGCTCCGACCTGTTGTCATACTGTGGCGTGTCGTCGGAGAAGGCGCGGGATCGTCCGAGTAAACGCCTTCGCAATTGCCGACGACGATATCACCTCCCTTAAGCAAGGATGTAGCGTGTCGGAATGCCGGCACCCCGTCGTCCAAATCTACGAAAACGTCCCCAACTGCGAAAATGGAGACATGGCCCGATCGGTTATCTGCACTCTCGCTCTCAGCCATGTCAGATGTCCACCAGTCCGCCCAGGATCCGGTCGTTGTCCTCGCCCAGCCGCGGGGGCTTACGGCGAATTTCGCCGGGGGTCTGCCGAAGTTTCAGCGGAATTCCGGCGATACGCACCTCGTCTACACCCGACGACACGATCATCTCGCGAGCGGCCGCCTGCTCGTGTTGCAGAACCTCTCCAATATCGTTAACCAAGCTGGTGGGGATCCCTATTTTCATAGCCAGTTCGACCCAATATTGGGCGCCGCGGGTTTGAAAGAGGGGGATTAGTTGCTCATGCAACGCATCTCGGTTGCGAAGGCGATCAACATTCGTTTTGAAGCGCGGATCGACAATGAGGTCACCTCGGTCGATCGCGTTGCAGAAAGCCGGATAGGAGCGACTATCTACACCCAGGTAAAACTCACGATCTCGCGCAGCGAACATTCCGTAGGGGGCAAGAAAAGCAAAGAATGGCCCATGCTTGCCCGGGAGGTCCGCCCCGCCGGTGTAATCGGCAATATAGTGGCCAATTAGATGGACAGCCGTGTCGTACAAGGAAAGGTCGATTTCCTGACCTCGGCCGGTCTTGTCTCGTTCTCGCAAGGCAAGCGAAATGCCATACGCCGCATGCGCTCCCGTAAGGAGGTCGATTGGAGACGGTCCAGTGCGGACAGAGGGGCGCCCCGGCTCACCAGTGATACTCATGTGTCCGACGTAAGCCTGCAGAAGCATGTCGAGGCCGGGGCGATCGCGCAATGGCCCGTCTTGGCCGAAGCCCGAAATACTGCAATAAATTATGTCTGGCTTAATTGCGGCCGCGTCGGCGTAACCAAAACCTAGACGGCTAGCGACCCCTGGCCTGAAATTCTCAAGGATCACATCGGCGCTTGCGATAAGCTTGCGGATGTTAGACTTGCCTTCCTCAGATTTAAGATCGATCGTTATGCTTGACTTGTTGCGGTTTAGGGCCAAATAAAGCCCACTAAACTGCCCTCCCTCGCCAGCCCGCGCAGAGCCCCATCGACGCGAGCTTTCACCTTCAGGCGGCTCGATCTTAACAACCTCAGCGCCAAAATCACCGAGCAACATGCCACAAGCAGGGCCCGCCATAGCTTGGCTGAAATCGAGCACCCTGATGCCTTCCAATGGCGCCACGATGTGTCCTCTCTAAGTTCGCCTGCTGATCTCGACAGGTACCACCCGCGACAGTCGTGAGGGTCTGCTCAGCCAGCAAAATCAAACACAGGGCTAGCTATCACGAAAATAGATTTTTCTACCTATCTCCATATCCTAAATGCTATACCGCCTTCGCGAACCTCGCCGCAACGCGGTCAAAAAATGCATTGGCAGCTAAACCGGGGGCCAATCCCTCACGTCGGCAAAGCCAAAACGGAACCGCCGGGTTTCCCGTGATCGGAATTCTTACATTGCTGTCAAAGTCGCGCCCCATTCCAGCAAAGGCGACAAGCAAACCACGGCCGGACGCTACCATCTCACTCAGAAACCCTTGGCTTTTGCTCTCGACCCTGACATCGGGCTTTTTTCCGAGTTTGGCAGCCATATCTTCAACTAAGGATCGCTGATTGTATCCTGCCGGGAATAGGATCAGGGGCTCCTCTAATATCCGCTTCCAATCCAGCTCCGTTTCCCTTGCCAGCGGCGATTGTGCAGAGGTCCACGCAACGATCGGGTGCTGCTCGACAAGAACAACATCGAGGCCGGCCGTGTCGTGGGCACCCGCGATGATACCGAGATCGAGGTCTCGCGCACGGAGACGAGCGGCAATGTTTTCGGAAGAATCCTCGATCGTCGACACGCGTACGCCGGGATGCGCTGCCAAGAACTCCTTGGCCAGTCCGGGGAGCAGGACGGCTGAGGCGATGGGAGGAGTCGCGATCTTGATGTGACCAGCATCGAGCGAGCGCAACTCGCGCAATTGGCGCTCCATGCTGACGATCTCAGCGCGGATCATTCGGGCGTGATTGAGAAACAGAGCCCCTTCATGCGTGCTTTGAACTCGACTTCCCGAACGATCCAGAAGTCGAACGCCCGCATTCTCCTCCAGCTTGCGGACCGCGATGCTCACCGCGGGCTGCACCATCCCGAGGCGCTCGCCTGCCGCTGAGAAGCCGCCCTCTTCGAGCACGGCTATGAAAACCTCGATCTGGCGTAAGCTCCAGCGCATATCAAAAATCTATCGAACCCAAGTTGATTATATATTTCCGTATGGTGCCCCAGTTGCCCTAATTGGTGATGAACAGCGCTGTCAACCGCAGACGGGCGCGTCTTTTCCGGATCGAATTTCGATCAAGGAGGTGAATATGCGGAGCGCCAAGCTCTATTGCTCAGAAACGATCGATTTGTTGGTGGCTACGCTGACCGTGGGCAGCATCCAGTCATGAGGGCTGCGACCGCCATTACCGGCGCGGGCTCGAGCGGCGTCGGCGCTCACGCAGAGCGCACATCAATCTCCCTCGCGAGCGAGGCCGTGTCTCTTGCTCTCGCAGATGCGGGTCTTAAACGTAGCGATATCGACGGGCTCATCGTGCACATCGGCGCGCCCCGTGGTGCCGATTATGACGAGACAGCCGCCCAGCTTGGCCTGAATGTACGTTTTGCCAGCCAAACCTGGAGCCACGGTCGCTTTGGCGCCACCGTTCTCCAGCATGCCGCAATGGCTGTTTCGTGCGGATTAGCTGACCATATCCTCTGCCTGGGCGCATACAAAAATAGCAATCTCGGTCTCATCGGCAGTCGCGCCTCTTGGGGCTTTGAGGAAGCGCTGCGCTTCGGCGGTGGTCCTCATGGCGAGACCCCTCACGCAGGCTTCACCGGCCCAGTCGCGGCAGCGGCTTTTGCTGCTCGTCGCTACTTCCACAGGTATGACGGGTCTCCCGAAAAGCTCGCGGCCGTTCCGCTGGCCTTCCGCAAGCACGCGATGCTGAACCCAGAAGCTCGCATTCGGAAGCCGCTGACCCGCGACGACTACGTCAGCGCTCCTTTCATCGTAGAACCTTTGCGCCTGTTAGATTGCTCTGTTGTCGTCGACGGTGCAGTTGCACTCATCGTGACCTCGGGCGAGCGGGCAAAGGACCTGCCGTCCCAACCCGTCTTTTTGCTCGGGGCCCAAGGTGTGCACGCGGGTCCCAATGAGTTCATCTTTGGACAGCCTGGACTAGGCGTTGGCCAGGCTGACGTTTTTGACTGGAAGCCACCAGGCTCCGATCAGACCGTATACCAGATGGCGGGACTAAAGCCGGCCGATGTAGACCTTCTTCAGGTATACGACGCATTTTCACCGCTGGTGCTCTTGTCACTTGAGCGTCTCGGCTACTGCGGCGCTGGAGAAGCGTTGGACTTTGTCCAAGGCGGCCGCATCGAACTCGGTGGGGAGATACCGGTCAACACAAGCGGGGGCATGTTGTCCGAGGGACATCTCAACGGCTGGAGCCAGATGATGGAGATAGTCAGGCAACTGCGCTGCCAAGCCGGTCAGCGACAGGTCCCCAATGCGAAGGTCGCCCAATGGGGGACCGCGCTCGGCGATTCTATCATTTTCAGCAATTCTGACGGTTGAGGTCTAGCGATGAACCATGCCGTTTTGGATCGAAGCTTCTCGATTGACCCAGCCGGGCTCCTTCCTCCGGTTACTTCGGAAAACGCGCCGTTCTGGGATGGGCTGGTGCAAGGAAGGTTGATGCTTCAGGGTTGCCAGTCCTGTCGCAAGCTTCGCTATCCCATCGCGCCTGTATGTCCTGCTTGCGGGGGCGCGCAGTTTGATTGGGATGAAGCGAGCGGGCGCGGCAAAGTGTTCAGCTGGGTTCGCTACCACCGCTCTTACCTGCCGGAGTTCGCTGATCGCCTGCCCTATATCGTAGCTCTTGTTGAGCTCGACGAGGGGCCGCGGCTTTTTGCGCACCTCGTCAACGGGGAATTCGATCCCTTCATCGGGCAGCCAGTCAGGTTGGTCATCGAGCGGTGGCCGGCTGGCCGCTGCGTTGCTTCCTTCACCTCCTCTGGAGCAGAATTATGAGAGCAGTAGTAATGCGCGAATTGGGGGCGCCGTCAGTTCTCAAAATCGAAGACATCCCCATCCCGGCGGTTCAGCCTGAAGAAGTTCTGGTCAAAGTGGGCGCGGTCGGTGTTACCTATCATGACGTCGTTCAGCGGAACGGCACCATGCGGCGTCACACGGAACTTCCGATCATTCTCGGCTACGAAATTGCCGGGACGGTCGAGCGCCTTGGTGAGCGGGTCTCGCATCTCAAGGTCGGTGACCGGATTTGCACCAAGGCTTTCCACTCTTGCGGGAGATGCCGTCTTTGTCGCAACGGAATGGAGACGGCCTGCGAAAGGCGGCAGCCGGTCCATGGCGGTTACGCCGAGTATGCGGCCCTGCCTGAAGAAGTCTGCGCCGTGATTCCCGCCGACATGCCATTCGAGATTGCCTGCATGCTGGGGCCTTCGACCGGCGTTGCTCTTAACGCAGTGCGCGACACTGGAAAGGTGCGGATTGGCGAGACTGTGCTCGTCACAGGCGCTAGCGGTGGCGTGGGTCTTCCGACCATTGAGATTGCCCGCAGCGCCGGCGCGACTGTGATCGCGCTCAGTCGCTCGCACGAAAAGAGCAACTCACTGCTGGAGGCGGGTGCGCATCATGTCGTCGTCGCGGCCGGAGGCGCCGACTTCTCCAAGGAGGTTCAGGCGTTGACCGATGGCAAAGGAGTCGACGTCGTAATCGATAACGTCGGGAGTCGTGTTTTCACTCCGAGCTTCAAGTGCCTCGCACTTGGGGGCCGGTACGTGATGGTCGGGCAGCTCGTCCGTGAGGAGATTTCAATCAATCCCGCGTTCGTTTTTTTCAAGCGCGCACAGATCCTAGGTGTGGGAAGCGTTCGACGCGATCAGTTGGAAGATGCTGTGAAGCTCGTTGCTTCTGGACGGGTCCGACCGAAGGTCGCGGGGGTGATGCCCCTCGAGGATGTTGTGAAGGCTCACGAAAAAGTTGAAGCTGGCATGTTGGTCGGTCGGGTTGTCCTGCGCCCCTGAGCTACGCTGGCACAGCGGGGCGGCTCGACACTCGAGCGCCGGCTTAGGCGCTCTCCTTGAAACGGCTGGTCGCTACGGGCCGGGAGAGGAAGGACGAGGGCTTGCCCTCGTCCGCCGCAACGAGCCAAGTAAATTCGGCCGAGAAACCTACGCGCTACATCGTGCTCTGCTGTGGCTCGATTGGTCATTTGGAGGGAGCCGCTGAGCGAAGACGGCGACTTGTTCGGGCTGAATGTCTAGGTTCGGTCGAGAAATTCAGAGATGTGCTTCTGCACTCACGCGAGTCTGGCGGGCTTGTCCTTCCAGTCCCCCGGGACCCGGCCCTCCTTGATCGCCTTCTTCTCCGCGATCGTATTGCGCTGCTTGGGGGCCGCCACAATCGTGGCGTCGACGATCTGCCGCTCATCGCCAGAAAGCCTTCCGTGCCGATTCCGACGAAGCCGCCCCTCGTTTCCGAGATGATGGCGCTCCCTGATTCCGAGATGATGTCGCCCCCGGAAGCGGGCCGTGCTGGACGTTGATTGTTGTTGTGTCGTTTCGGGCTGCGGTCAAGCCTGAGGTTGGGTTTTGGCGCGGCGCATGCTGTCACCGTCGAGTTCGAGGCGATGAGCGTTGTGAACGAGCCGATCGAGGATGGCGTCGGCGTAGGTCGGATCGCCGATCACCTCATGCCAGGCCGAGATGGGAAGCTGGCTGGTGATGATGGTGGAGCGGCGACCGTAGCGCTCCTCCAGGATCTCCAGGAGGTCATGCCGGGCCTTGGCGTCGAGCGGTTCGAGCCCCCAATCGTCGAGGATCAGGAGCTGCACGCTACCGAGCTTGGCGAGGAAGCGGGCGTGACGGCCGTCGCCGCGCGCCAGGGCGAGCGTCGAGAACAGCTTCGGCACGCGCTGATACAGGACCGAGCGATCGTCGCGGCAGGCCTTGTGGCCGAGTGCGCAGGCAAGCCAACTCTTTCCGACGCCGGTCGGGCCGCAGATCACCAGATTGTCGTGGGCGGCGATCCAGTCTCCGGCGATGAGTTTGGTGAACAGGCCCCGGTCGAGTTTGCGGCTGCTGCGGTAATCGACGTCTTCGGGCGCCGCCTGATGGCGCAGTTTGGCGAAGCGCAGGCGCGCGGCGAGCTTGCGATCGTGCCGGAAGCTCCATTCCCGGTCGAGCAGCAGGGCAAGCCATTCCGGGTGCGTGAGACCCTGGGCCTCGGGATTGGCGGTGAGCTCGTCGAAGGCCCTGGCCATGCCGGCCAGGCCCATGGCGTTCAGACGATCGAGGGTGGGATGGTTCAGCATGCTGGTCTCCTTCAGTGGTAGTAGCGAGAGCCTCGGATGTTGGGATGGACGATCGGCTGGTCCGGTGCGGGCGTCGCGGCGTGGGTCTGGTCGAGCCCGTTGTCGAGGATCGACCTGACCGAGCCATAGGTCCGTGCGCCGATGTCGAGCGCACGGCTGCAGGCCGCCTCGACCCGCTCACGGCCGAAGCCCCTGACCAGGCGGACCATGCCCAGGCAGGCGCGGAAGCCCTGCTCGGGGTGGGGCCGGTCGGTCAGGATCTTCTCGCAAAGCAACGCCGTGCAGGCGCCGACCGCGGCGGCGTCGCGGGCGATGCGCTCGATCGTCCAATCGGCGAAGCGCCGATGCGACGAAGGCATGTGCTCGGTGATCGTCGTGTGGCGGCCATTGCCGCTTCCGCGAAGGTGGGCCGCGATCCGCTCGCCCTTGTGGAAGAGCTCGATCGTGCGTGCGGTGATCCTGGCCTCGACCTGCTCGCGCGCGAAGCGATAGGGCACCGAGTAATAGTGGCGCTCGATCTCGACATGGTAATCGAGGCCCGCCCGCCGCAGCCGCCATTCGGCGAAGACATAGGGCTCGACCGGCAACGGCCGCAGCGCCGGCCGGTCGATCGCCTCGAAGAGCTGACGCCGGGTCTGCCCGACCCGGCGCAGGACACGATGGTCGTTGAGATCGACCAGCATCTCGGCGATCGCGGCGTTCAGTTCGGCCAGGCTGTGGAAGATCCGATGACGCAGCCGGCCGAGCAGCCAGCGCTCGACGATCAGCACGCAGGCCTCGACCTTCGCCTTGTCGCGCGGCCGCCGCGGCCGTGTCGGCAACACCGCGCTGTCGTAATGGGCCGCCATGCCGGCGTAGCTACGGTTGACCTGGGGATCATACAGGCACGACCTGATCACCGCGACCTTGGCGTTGTCGGGCACAAACAGCGCCGGCGCGCCGCCGAAGGCCTCGACCGCATGGACATGAGCGGCGATCCAATCGGGGAGCGTCTCGCTCCAGCTTGCCTCGGCATAGGCCAGGCTCGAGGCGCCCAGCACCGCCACGAAGATGTGCGCGTCGCGGACCTGGCCCGTCAGCCGATCGACGACGACGGCAACCTTGTCGCCGGCATAATCGACGAACAGCTTGTCGCCGGCCGCATGGCTCTGGCGCATCGTCACCGGCAGCTTGGCTGCCCAGCCGCGATAGAGATCGCAGAAGCGGCTGTACCGGTAACCGTCGCGATGACGCGCGATGTACTCGTCCCAGATAATCTGGAGCGTCACATGCTTGCGCTTCATCTCCCGGTGGACCGCGGCCCAGTCAGGCTCTGGACTGCGGCGATGGCCCGTCTTCGTGCCGGCGGGATGGTACAGCGCGGCCTCCAGCACGGCATCGCCGATATCCTCGCCCAGCGGCCAGCTCAGCCCGGCCGCAGCCGCGCGCCGCAGCGTCTCGCGCACCGTCGAGGGCGCCGCGCCGACGCGCACCGAGATCGCTTTGTGGCCGAGGCCCTGCTCGAACCGATACCGCAAAATCTCGCGGACACGCCGCATGCTCACCCTCTCCGCCGGCATCCATCGCTCCCCTCGGACACGCCAAAAGGAGCAAGCCTAAGCCAGCAGAGGACCCGCAATCTCACCGCCCGACAGGGGGCGGCATCATCTCGGAATCAGGGGGCGGATAAATCTCGGAACGAGGGGGCGACATCAAATCGGAATCCGGGGGCGGCATCCCTCGGAATCAGCATCGATGACTTCTGATCGCGGCGACGACAAAGGGCAGCGGAGACCGGCAAACGACAATGCCTACGCGATGGACAGGATGCCGGGCACGAGGCCGATACAGCGGAGCGGCTGGACGCGGTAGTGCTGACAATCGCCCGCCTGATCGGCAGGCGCATGGCGCGCAAGGACTTCGAGAAGGACATGCGCGCAGCCGATGACAATGCGCCACCGGAGAAAGAATGACTGTGACGCCTCGCGCGCGCTCCCATCAACGCCGGATATTCTATCTACACCGTTGACACCAATCGCGTGGCACATTATTGTATCGACATCATAGATACAATGGGACGCAGCCATGCAAGTCAACATCAAGAAATGGGGCAATAGCGCCTCGGTTCGGATTCCGCATTCAGTGATGACCGCCGCCAACCTTCATGTCGATCAGGCGGTGGAGGTGCGCGAGGAAGATGGCCGGGTGATCATCGAACCCGTCCAGAGCCTATCCTACGATCTCGACAAGCTGCTGTCTGGGATGACGCCCGACACCTTCCATGACGAGGCGGATTTCGGCGCTCTTGTCGGCAAGGAAGTCTGGTGATGGCCGCATGGGTGCCTGACAGCGGCGAGATCGTGTGGGTGAATTTCGATCCGCAGGTCGGGCACGAGCAGGCTGGCCATCGCCCCGCTCTGGTGCTGTCGCCGGCCCGCTACAACGGGTTGCGGGGCATGATGTTGTGCTGCCCGCTGACAACGAAGCTCAAAGACTATCCCTTCGAGGTCGTCATCAGCCAGAACCCGCCAAGCGCCATTCTTGCAGATCAGATTAAGAACCTTGATTGGCGCGCTCGCAAGGCCAAACGCAAAGGCGAGGTAACGGCCGCCGTACTGGCTGAGGTGCGTGCCAAGCTCAAGGCACTGCTTCAACTTTAAGGATTCCGCCATGCTCCGTATCGCTCTCTACGTCCCCTATTCCTCCTAGAACCAGCGTGACGCTTCCATTGAGGACCAGTTGCGCCAGACCGCTCATCCCAATGATTGCGGCCGCCGGACCGAGGCCGCGCGGACCTTCTTCCAGTCCGTCCCGTCGACCAGCGCCAGCAACTGGGCATGGTTCAGCCGGACCCGCGACGCCGACACCGGCGGCCAGCAAAACCGCGTTGTCTCGATCGTCTTGGCGTAAAGGCAGATCGGCACTTCGTCGGGCCAGTCGTCGATGACCGGCAGCTTCTCCACGTCGAAGACATGAGGCGGACTGCCGCGCGACGGGCGGTTGTGCGCGGCGCAGGATCGTCGTCATAATCGTACAGGTCGTCGAGGAGCGTTCCAGGGACCGGTTGTCTTGGGCGGCCTCGTTGGGCGCGGCGGCGCTCTGCGCACGTATTACCCTACATGATTCGCTGGTGGCTTCCTGGGCGCTGAGGCCACGAAGCCAAGCGAAGCATGGAGAGGGATCGGCAGCCTGTAGCGTGCCGTATTCGCGCCTAAGCGCTGGCGGCACCCCGCCGCGAATTTTACCAAAACGAGAGGACCGTCACAGCACCGGCCTCGCCGCCATCTCGAATCCGAGCAACAATAAACAGATCAGAAATCCGCGACGAAAAGCGACTGGGTTGATCTGGTTGCGCGCGCGCTGTCCTGCCCACATACTAAACATCCTGGGAATCACGGCGAGGGCCGACAATGCGAGATGGTCAGTCTGAAAAGCGCCATGCGCGCCAAGACCGATGGCCAGCGCGATCGTCGATACCGTGAATGACAGGCCGAGCGCCTGCACCAGATCGTCCTTCGACAGCCCGAGCGCCTGGAGATTGGGCACGGCGGGAATGACAAACACGCCGGTCCCTCCCGTCACAACGCCGGTGATGCCGCCGACCAGCGGCGACAGCCAGATTTCAAAATGGCGCGGAACGCCGAGCTGTCGGGCAAATAGCGTTTACGCGGAGTAGACCGAGAGAGCGATGCCAAGCAGCGTCGTCGTCACTTCTGGGTCACCTCCGGCGATCCACTTGGAGCCGATTAGCGTTCCGGCGACGACCGCCGGCATCATCGGCCACAGGCGCCGCAGCAGCGGACCAAAGTTCGGGCCTGCGAAAAGTTGCCAGACATTGGTGATGAAGGATGGCACGATCAGCAGGCTTGCGGCCGCCAGTGGGGAGATGAGCGCACCGAGCACGCCCATGGCCACGGTGGGAAGGCCCATTCCGGTGACGCCTTTGACGAGACCGGCGCCGAAGAAGGTCGCGAGGACGGCAGGGAGTATCGCAGGCGAAAGATCAAACATGACCTATGACTATCGGCCCGGACACCTTCGACAATGGGGATGAGTCGAACTCTGACTTCGGCTATACCGAAGTCAGATCGGCGACTATTCTTTCCGCATACGCTTTGACCTCATCGATCTCCGCCTGATTCTTGCCGTCATCGATGCCCGCAGCATCACCCATGGCCCGGCGGAGGCCGGCATGTCGCTGCCAGCGAGCGGCTACGGGACATGGAAGCGGCGGGCGCAGTCCTGCTGCTCCACAGGGGTCGGCGCGGTGTGGAGCCCACGGAGGCCGGCGAGACACTCGCTCATCATCCCTGTACAATCCTTCACCAGATGGCGCGGATGCGTGGTGAACTCGGACGTTAGAGCCGCCACGCGATCGGCAAGCTCCCTTTTCGTTCGCGATCGAGAGGCTCACCGCCACCTGGCAATTGTCCTCCTTGCCGAGCTGGCCGCAATATTGGCGCGAGACGCCGACCGAGTGCCTGCCCTTATTCGGGAAGCCGATGGCGTCGATGATCCATGCTGTTATCGGACCGCCGCGCGCGACCATGCGCGCCAGCACCCACTCGTGAACACTCGCGATGAGCGCTTCATCCGACCAGGGCGCTGCCCCACGAAATAAAGCAGCGACTGATGCTTGGCTGAAACCCGCGCCGGCGCCGCCGCCAGCGGCTCGCCACTCTTGCGAGACGCCGGCATCATCCGTCCCAAGCAATAGTCCCGAAGCGGTTCGGCGCGATCGGCATGACCGATAGCTACCAGCGCGGCAAGTTTCGTATCGAAGCCCCTGCGCCCGCTGCTCCCCAACCCCCCATCGCGACAATCCACTACTGTAAATCGGCAGCCTATCATCTTCGAAAAACGAGCGAATCTCTCCACTTCCAGCTTTATGACGCAGTAAAACTAGGTGGTAAATGTTTCTCGCCGATAAATTCCAAATCCGATGACCGCTATTCCGAACACTAAAAGATCTACGGATAGGACAAAATCGAGATCGAATTCTTGACCCGCTAAAAATCCGGCTGAAATCCACGTTACACAAAATGCGCCGATCAAACCAGTCGCTGTCAGCCAACCTGGGTTTTCTTCTTTGACCTCGGTCAAAGCGGCAATCCAAAGTCGTAAGATTGCAGACAGAAACTGCCCTCCCCAGAAAGCTACAAACCATGCTGAGTTGAGAGCGCCGTGATTTAAGGCAACGATATTTCCGAGAACAATGAAGATCAGAGCAAGAAAAAGCCAATCTCCATAGATGTTTTGGCGCCCAATGCGAATAATGCCAAGTGCCAGCATCATCCCTCCAAAAATTGCGGGCGTACCGGGAACATAATCGGGAAGCTCAATACCGGTCAAAGGCCGTACTAATCCCATTGCTCCCATACAGCTTAGGATTACGCCCAGCATCACCAGACGAAGCCAGTCGCGCGGCCCGCTGAACCGACTCTCGGCGCGGCGCCGACCGGCGCGGGTTCTAGCAGACAGGAATGCGATGAGGCCTGGGGCGCGCACCATTTCCAGTGCGCGCCCCAGTCGATGGCCGGCCAAGGGGCGTTCGCCGAGCATCGTTCCCTCCCCTCAGCCGTGATCCGACGAGGGAAGCGCGGGATGTTCCTTTGACCGAAAAACTCCCTTGATCTTCTCGCGCAGCGTCTGGAAAGCCACATAGAGCATCGGGATCAGGATGATGCCGATGGTGCTGGAGGCGATCATGCCCATGAATACGGGCGTGCTGACGTTCTGCCTCGCCAGCATCGAGGCGCCGTTCGCCCATACCAGCGGGACGAGCCCGAGGATGAAGGCGAATGAGGTCATCATCACCGCGCGGAAGCGCAGTGTTGCCCCTAAAGCGGCCGCCTCCGTGATGCTGGCTCCATGCTCACGCTGCTCCTTGGCGAACTCGACGATCAGAATCCCGTTTTTCGCCGCCAGCGCGATGAGCACGACGAGGCCGATCTGGCCGTAGAGGTCGAGCGTAAGCCCCCAGGCGACGATCACCATGAAGGCGCCGAGCACGCCGACGATGACGGACAGAAGCACCGGAACGGGAATCATCCAGCTCTCATAGAGAGCGACAAGGAAAAGGTAGGCGAAGAGCAGCGCCAGCCCGAGGATGATGCCGGTCTGACCACCCGCCTGCTGCTCCTGATAGGAGGTGCCGGTCCACTCGAGCGCAAACCCTCCCGGCAGGATCCTGGCCGTCACTTCCTGGAAGGCCTTCATGGCGTCGCCGGACGAAACGCCGGGGGCCGGCGAGCCGTTGATCGTCACCGCGCGATAGTTGTTGTAGCGTGTGATGACGGCCGGACCGACGATCGTCCGCAGTTCGGCGAGCGCCTGCAACGGTACCATCGCTCCGCTGTTGCTGCGGACATGGATGTTCCAAAGCGCGGGAATGTCGCGCCGGTCATCGACGCCACCCTGGACGTTGACCTGCCAAGTGCGGCCAAACTGATTGAAGTTGTTGACGAAAGAGCCCCCGAGCGTCGTCTGCAGGGCGGAGAAGATCGCATTGATCCCGACACCGAGCGACTGGGCCTTCTCGCGGTCGATGTCGAGATAGAGCGAAGGGGCGTTGGCAGCATAGGTGGTGAACACGCGGCTGAGCGACGGATTCTGGTTCGCGGCACCGACGATGGCATTGGCGATGCCGCCCATGGTCGCCGGGTCAGCGCCCTCGAGCGACTCCACCATCGCCTCGAAGCCCCCGCTGGTCGACAGGCCGACGACCGGCGGCAGGTTGAACGGCAGGATCATGGCCGAACGAATGGTCTGCACGCCGCCGAACACCTGCCCGATGACGGCGTGGACCTTGTCGGCGGCCGCCTTGCGATCCTCGAACGGCCTCAGCCGCGCGATCATGAAGGCGTTATTGCTCGCGGAAAAGCTGTCGAGCAGCGAATAACCGGTGACGGACAGGACTCTGTCGATTTGCGGCAGGCCCTGAAGCAGTTGCTCCACCTTGTGAACGGTCTCCGCCGTGCGCGCGACCGAAGCGCCGTCCGGCAACTGCACGTTGACGAAGAAGGCGCCCTGATCTTCCTCCGGCAGAAATCCACTTGGCGTCACCCTGGAGAGGCTGAACGTGCCAAAAGCGCAGGCTGCAACGATGACGATCGACAAGACGGAGAGTCTGAGCGTCCGGCGGACGATCGAGGCGTAGCCGTCTCGAAGGCCGTCGATCTTGCGGCTGACCCAGCCCATGATGCCGCGCTTCTCGCCACCATGGCGCAGGAAGACCGCGCACAGCGCCGGCGACAGCGTCAGCGCATTGATGGCGGAGATCAGCATGGCGACGCTGATCGTCACCGCGAACTGCCGGAAGAGTTCTCCCGAGATCCCGGGAATGAAGCCGATCGGCACGAAGACCGACAGAAGCACGAGGGTGATGGCGATGATCGGCGCAGTGACCTGCCCCATCGCCTTCTTCGTGGCTTCCACAGACGACAGCGCCGGCTCTTCCTCCATCACCCGCTCGACATTCTCGACGACCACGATGGCGTCGTCGACGACGATGCCGATGGCAAGCACCAGGGCCAGGAGCGAGACCGTGTTCGCGGAATAGCCGAGAGCGATCAGCGCCGCGAAAGTGCCGATGACCGAGACCGGAACGGCAACGACGGGAATGATTGTCGCGCGCAGATTGCCGAGAAAGACGAAGACCACGACGGCGACGAGGGCGAATGCTTCGATCAGCGTGCTGATGACAGCCTTGATCGTGTCGTAGACGAAATCGGTCGAATTGTAGATGATCTCCGCCCGCAATCCCTCCGGCATCCGCGATTGCAGCGCGTTCAGCTTGGCGGTCACCGCATCGGAGGTCGTGAGCGCATTGGCTCCCGGCGCAAGGAAAATGCCGATCGCGACAGCCGGGCTGCCGTTGAGATTGGAAAACGCATCCTCGTTCTGCGCGCCGAGCTCGACACGCGCGACATCGCGCACCTTGAGGACGGAGCCGTCCGGATTGGCGCGCAGCACGATGTTGCCGAACTCCTCCGCGGTGGTCAGACGCCCCTGTGTCTGCACGTTGAACTGGAACTGCTGATCGTCAGGAACGGGGCGCGCGCCGATGCGCCCGACCGGCGCCTGCACATTCTGCGCTCCGATAGCGGTAACGATGTCGGACGGGACCATGCCGAGGCTGGCCAGCCGCTCGATATCGAACCAGATGCGCATCGAGTAGTTCATCCGGCCGAAAAGCTGGGCTGCGCCCACGCCTGGCGTACGCGACAGCTCGTCGAGGACGTTGATCGCCGCGTAGTTCGTCATGAAAAGCGCGTCATGCCGGTTGCCGGCACTGCTCAGCGTAACGAACTGCAGAATCGAGGAGGAGCGCTTCTGCACGGTCAGCCCGAGCGCCTGCACCTCGGCGGGCAATTGCGAGAGGGCCGTCTGCACCCGGTTGTTGACGTTGACCGTGTTGATGTCGGCATTGGTTCCGAGCGCGAAGCTGACGGTGAGCGTATAGGTGCCGTCATTGCCACTCGTGCTCTTCATATAGAGCGCCTTGTCGACACCGACGACCTTGGACTCGATCGGTTGGGCGACGGTGGCCTCGAGCACTTCAGCCGAGGCTCCCGGATACATGGCGCTCACTTGCACCTGCGGCGGCACGATGTCGGGCAGTTGCGCCACGGGAATACGGGCCAGCGCAAGGGCTCCGGCGATTGTCATGACGATCGCGATGACGATGGCCAGCCGTGGCCGGTCGATGAAAACGTCCGAAATCATTGCCGTCAGCCTTGCTTGGTGGCCGCCCGGGAGACCGGCTCGGGTGTGACAGGCGCGCCCGGGCGCACGCGCTGGATGCCCTCGACCACCACCGTCTCGCCAGCAGTAAGCCCGCCAAGAATCGTCGCCATGCCGGCACTCGACTGGCCGAGCGTCACCCGCCGGATTTCGGCGATCTTCTGGTCGTTGACTGCGTAGACGAAGCTGCCCTGTTGATCAGTCATCACCGCCGCGCGCGGTATCGTGAGCGCGGCTTGCGGCGTGACCGCTTCCAGGACGACCCGTACGAAGGCGTCGTTGAACAGTTCGCGCTGTCCGCCGGGGCCGGCGGGATTGGGAATCGTGCCGCGAAGCGTGATCGAATCCGTCGCGGCCGCGACACTGACGTCGACGAAGTTCAGCTCGCCTTCCCGGTCGTACAGACGCCCGTCAGGCAGGCGAAGCCGTAGTCGCAGGGCTTTGGCCGCCCCACCCTCAGCGACATGTTTCTGCTGCAGTTCGATCAGCTTGCGGGTCGGAACCGGGAAGGCGACATACATCGGATCCTGGCTGACCACCGTCGCCAAGGTCCCGGACGAAGGCGTTACGACGTTCCCGACCGTCATCGAGCTGCGCCCGATGCGGCCGTTAACCGGCGATCGGATCTCCGTGTAATCGAGACTGATCTCGGAGGCTGTCAGCGCCGCTTTTGCCGAGCGGACCTGGGCTGCGGCAGTCCGTTGCGCCGCAACCGCATTGTCGAACGTGCTTTGCGAGCCGGATCCGGATCGCCGCAACTGGTCGGCCCGCTCGAAAGCGAGATTGGAATTCTCGAGCTGGGCTTCGGCCTGTGCAACCGCCGCTCGCTTTGCTTCTACATCCGCCTCATAGGGAGGTCGCTCCAGACGAAACAGCAGATCGCCCTTCCTGACCTCCGCTCCTTCGGTAAAGAGCTGCTGTTCGAGAAAAGCGGAAACACGCGCAACGATGTTAACCCGGTCAACGGCTTCAATGCGCCCGTTGAACTCGGTCGTTTCAGCAATCTCCGTCGGCACCACGGAGATGACGCCTACGGCGGGAGGCGCTCCACCTGGCGCTTGCGCTTGCGCTAGCGCGGGCGCGACAAGGCCGAGAAGGCAGCAACTGATCAGCAGATGACGCCGCGCGGGCATGGCCGACCTATCGAACGATGAGTTTGGAGACATATATACATACCATATGTTTATAAAAAAGGCGGAAACCCGCTTCCGGTAATCTTGCTCTCGATCCAGTCCGATCATGAGCGCGACGCGAAGCCGCTTCCTCAATGCGCGATGAGGAGCGGCACAGGTGCGTGAAGCAGGAGCGAGCGCGTCACTCCGCCCAGCACGATCTCGGTCAATCTCCTGTGGGTATAAGCACCCAGCACGATCAAATCCTTGCCATGTGACAGGGCGTGTGCCGCAATGACGTCTGCAATCGCCCCGCCATGAGATTGGACAGTCTCGACAGTTAGACGGACCCCATGGCGCGACAGAAACATCGCGACTTCGACCCCCGGCTCCTCATCGCTGCCCGGATCGACCAGCAGTAGCGTCACCGAATCCGCCCGCTTCAGCAGCGGCAAGGCATCGCCGATAGCGCGACGTGCTTCCCGGCTCGTCTTCCACCCAATCAAGATGTTTCGTGGCGGGGCAAGGCCTGGCCATTGCTCTGGCACAAGCAGAAACGGAACGCCGGTGGCGAGTTGCACAGCATCGGGAGGAGGCCCCTCATCCGGCCAAAGCTCCTTTGGGCTGGTCGCGACTACGAGGTCGGCATGCAACGATCCCAAGTGCCGCTCGTCGACTTCGCCGAGCGCCATATGGATCCTGAACTCGTGCCGGATTCCGTGCTGCGCCGCGATCTGCTCGAACTGCTCTTGTGCCGCCAGGATTGTCGCCCTGTCCCGATCTTTCTGGTGCCGCAACAGATCGGCGATCGCGGCCGAGCCGCGGACAAAGGAAAAGGCGGGGTGTTCGAGGGAATTCTGGGGCAGTTGGAGGATCCCAATCAGATGTGCGTTATGCTGGACGCAAAGCTGCACAGCGTAGCTGAGATGCCCCCTGCGCTGCGGGGCAACGCCAAGAAAGGTCGCAATCGTCTTGATCGCCATTGAAATCGCCCCAAAGCACATCAGCCTCGCAACCGTTGGCTTGCGAGTTGCAGATGCCAGATTATGCCCCTAATACATACGGTATGTTTGTATCTTTGCGAAGTCAAGGCTGAGACATGAGACGAACCAAGGAGCAGGCGGCCGAAACCGCCCGCCAGATTCGCCGCGCCGCCGAAGAATTGTTTCTCGATCGCGGCTACGATAATGTCAGCCTCGAACAGGTCGCGATCGCGGCTGGCGTGACTCGCGGCGCCGTCCACTGGCATTTCAAGAACAAGCAAGGCTTGCTCCTGGCGCTGCAGGAGGATGCTCAAATCCCGTTTCAGAACCTCGCCGATCGCCTTTCCGATAGAGCAGACCCCGCCGCTCTCAGTGTTCTCGGGGAGCTGATTTCGGAGCTGTTCGCACGCTTCGAGGCGGAACCGCGGCAGAAGGGAGTGATCCGCGTTCTGCAGCGTCTGGACATCAACCTCACTGACCAAGGCGCCGGTGGCGGCAGTACGTTTCGCGAAGACACGATCGTCATATTTCGTCGGATTTTTCAGGCTGTCGACAAAGGGGCCGGCTTGCCGACGCCATGGACGGCGGACGTGGCCGCGTCGACGCTTTGCGCGACCATCAGCGGTCTGATCGAAGAATGGGCGCTCGGCAAGACGGATTTCCGGCTGGCTCCTGACGGGCAGAACCTGGTCAGGACCTTGCTGAAAGCATGGAAGCTGTAGCTACTACTTTGAATACCAGTTGTTCTCAGCCGCACGAAACCAACGACCTTTCGCATTTCATGACGCTGGAGGCGCCTTGCGCCAATTGCCTCCGGAGGTATCGGCCAGATGATCCACCCCCGTTGAATTGGTCCACCCTGAACTATGTCTTTTGGCAGACAGGAGGACCGAGATGCCGAAGAAGCGCCACAAGCCCGAAGAGATCGTCGCGAAGCTGCGCCAGGTCGATGTGCTGGTCTGGCAGGGGCAATCCGTTGCCGATGCGATCCGTTCGATCGGCGTGACGGAGGTCAGCTACTACCGCTGGCGCCGTGAGTTTGGCGGGCTGAAGACGGATCAGGTGAAGCGGATGAAGGAGCTCGAGGCTGAGAACGCCCGGCTCCGCCGCGCCGTCGCGGACCTGACGCTCGACAAGTTGATCCTGAAGGAGGCGGCTTCGGGAAACTACTGAGCCCCGCGCGTCGCCGCGCCTGCATCGACCATGTTCGGCTCGCCCTCAAGGTTTCGGAACGGCGGGTCTGCCGTGTGCTCGGGCAGCACCGCTCGACCCAGCGTCGAATCCCGCATGGACGCGAGGACGAGGAAAAGCTCATCGCCGACATCGTCGAACTGGTCCGCCGTTATGGCCGCTACGGCTATCGCAAGATCGCCGCGCTGCTGCGCTCGACAGCAGGCTGGGTGGTCAACGACAAGCGGGTCGAGCGGATCTGGCGACGCGAGGGGCTGAAGGTTCCAGCCCGACAACCCAAACGAGGTCGGCTCTGGCTCGCGGACGGATCCTGCATCCGCCTTCGCGCCGAGCGGCCCAACCATGTCTGGTCCTACGACTTTGTCGAGGACCGCACCCATGACGGGAGAAAGTATCGCATGCTCAACATCATCGACGAGTTCACGCATGAATGCCTGGCGATCCGCATCGACAGAAAGCTGAGGGCGATCGATGTCATCGACGTGCTCTCGGACCTGTTCATCCTGCGCGGCGTGCCGGAACATGTCCGCTCAGATAACGGCCCCGAATTTGTCGCCAAAGCCGTGCAGGATTGGATCAGCGCGGTCGGTGCCAAGGCCGCCTACATCGCGCCCGGCAGGCCCTGGGAGAACTCCTTCATCGAGTCGTTCAATGCCCGGTTGCGCGACGAACTCCTCGACGGCGAGATCCTCTACACCCTCGCGGAGGCGAAGATCATCGTCGAAAGCTGCGGCGCCACTTCAACACCGTGCGCCCGCATGGCTCACTCGGATACAAGCCTCCCGCCCCGGAGGTCTTCGTCCCCGCCATGGGGGCCGCACGGGCGGCTGCGCAACCCGGATCAGCTACGCCGCCCGCGCTGGCGTCGAGGCCAACACTCCACTAACAATAACATTGTACCTCTCGGCGGAGCGGATGATCAAAAGACAAGGCCATCCACTATCGCGGATGGCCTGTCGTATTCTTTTATTTAGTTCCGGAGCCGGCCGGACCGTCCATTGCGGAAAGGAAAACGACCTTAACCGTGCAGACGTACGGCAGCTTAGGGTCTCGAACGCTCCGCTATTTCGCGGCCAGCAGGGTGAACTTGTGAATCTGCGGCGGTTCAGAAAACAGTTCTTCCGCCTTCTCCATCAGCGCGGCGGCAACCTTGCCGTCAAGATGCGCCTGCCGATCCTCCTCTGTGTCGAACGTATCGAAGATCGCGTACGCACCGGGACCTTCCTCGATCGCATACCAGGTCCGAGTGCCCGGCTCAGCTTGAACGAGCGGCAGTGCCGAGGTCAGAAAATTGGCGACATCGCTCTCTTTTCCGGGCTTGGCCTTCAGTGGCACATACAGGGCAAGTTTGGGCATCTTCGACTCCTCAAGTTAAACGGACAGATATCATTCGGCAGAGTAACGGACAAGCGGGCCGGTACGTTCCCCAGGAGGCGGAGCACACGCGGCCCCGCCTCCTCGTCTAAATCAGAACTGCTGTGCGGTCGGCCGGATGACGATCGCGTTGACGTCGACGTCATCAGGTTGTTCGATAGCGAACGCGATAGCACGCGCCACCGATGCGGCCGGGATGGCCTGCTTGTAGAAGTCGAGCACCGTCTCGGCTGCCGTGCCAGACGTCGTGAACTTCAAATCGCTTTCGACAGCTCCAGGCTCGATCGACGTGACACGGACCTTTTCCCCCACCTCGTGGCGCAAGCCCTCGCTGATTGCGCTGACGGCGAACTTGGTGCCGGAGTAGACCGTGCCACCTGGTGCGAAGACCTTGATGCCCGCAACCGAGCTCAGGTTGATGATGTGGCCGCTGCCCTGCTCGAGAAAGCCGGGAAGGGCCGCCGCGATGCCGTAGAGCGTACCCTTCAGATTGACGTCGATCATCTGGTCCCACTCTTCGGTGTTGACCTCGGCCATCGGACGGATCGGCATCAGCCCGGCGTTGTTGATCAGCACGTCGAGGCGGCCGAAGTCGGCAATGATTGCGGCGACGACGGACTGGACCGCCGCCTTGTCGGTGACGTCGAGCGCGTAGCTACGTGCCGTGCCGCCGTTTGCGGCGATGTCCGCGACGACCTCGTCGAGCCTGTCCTTGCGCCGCGCGGCGATGGCCACCTTCGCGCCGCGTTCAGCGAGAAGCCGAGCGGTTTCCGCGCCGATACCGGTGCTGCCGCCGGTGATGAGAACGACCTTGCCTTCGATACCTTTGGTCATGGCTGTGTTTCCTTCATTTCAGATGTTGATTTTTCGCCGGATCGCGGCTCCGCCCGAGCGGTAGCCGCGTGGATGAATGAGGCCCTAGAGACCCACGCGAAGCGCAAGTGCCAACAGGCTGATCATCCGCAACGCATCTGTGTCGAACGCCTGTACAAGCCGTGCCGAACCCGCCCATTCTTCAGGCTTGCCCATTCGCACCATCCTCAGGTTGCTGAGACAGGGTTGAGGACAAACGCGGTGCGCTCGGCCAGATCGCCGATCCGAGATAGGTAGTTCTGGAAGTGGGGCGTCGCGCGGTGGGCGGCGACCGCATCCGCGTCCGCGTACAGCTCATCGAGCACGAAACGGTACGGATCGCTCTGGTCCCGCCAGAGATCGTAGCGCAGATTGCCCGGTTCGGCACGGCTCGGCTTTAGCATGGCGTCGAGCAGAGCGCGCAGGCGGTCGACGGTATCCGCACGGGCGGTGAGGACGGCGACGATCTTCACGTTGGCGGTCATGGCACCGTTCCTTGTCCTGGTCATATCCGAAGCGGGGCGCATCCTGAGCGCCCCGCCGGTCATCCTGGTACTCACGCAGCGGCGCGATCGAGGGCTTCGATCAACGCGTCGGCCATGGCCCGGTCCGACGCCGGATTCTGACCCGTGATCAGCTGCCGGTCCACGACGACATTCGAAGCGAAGTTCCTGTCGGTGACAGAGACGTCGCCACCGGCCGACCGCAGCGCCTTTTCCATGTCGAAGTAGAGCTCGCCCTTCAGCACTTGCTCCTCAGCGATCTTCTCCTCGCTCGCCGAAAAGACGGTCATGCGGTAGCCCGCGTAGATCCAGTCTCGCGCCAGGTCGGCCGCACCGGCGTCATCGCCTTCCTCCAGCGCCTTGCGGAAGGCCGAAGCATCCTCGAGCGCGGCGACAACGACCACCGGTCCGTGGCAGAGGAGCGCGGTCGGCTTGGCTGCCGCGTGGAAGTGACGGAGGATCGTGCCCGCATCGCGGTCCACCATCAGGTCGACGATGGGCGCGTGACCTCCCGGCACGAACACGCCAACGAAGCCGTCCAGCCCCTCGTCGACGACCGATTTCAGCGTACGCACGTCGTTCATCGCCGGGTGGCTGGCAAAAAAGTCCTTGGCGCGCTGGAATGCCGTCTCATCGCCGCCAAAATGATCAACCGAAACGGAGACGGCGTCGATGTGCGGCTTGGTCCCATTGGGCGTGGCGAGAACGATGTCATAGCCGGCGTCGAGCAGAGCCAGCGCGGGGACCGCCGTCTCGTTGAGGTACTGACCGACCGTCGCGGTACCGCCGCCACGCAGACCGATCTGCGTCGCGTTCGATCCAAGAACGAGAACCTGACCCTTGCTCATCTAAAACTCCATGTTCGCGGCGTCCGTAGCCGATGGATGGGAAATGGGCCCCGTTGACATATTCTAGAAGTCCATTTTTCTGATTTCAGATATACGTCTGACAGGATGACTGCATGCGCTACGATCTGAACCTGCTGCCGATCTTCGTCGCGTTGATGGAGGAGCGCAGCGTCACTCGGGCTGCCGAGCGCATGGGTATGACGCAGCCCGCCCTGTCTAACGCCCTGTCGCGTCTACGACAGATGCTTCAGGACCAGCTGTTCGTCCGCGAGCGCTATGGCATCCAGCCGACCCCGATCGCGCTTGAGCTCTCACCGCTAATCGCCGAGGCACTCGCGCAGCTCGACGACGCGGTCCTCGGTCAGCAGGCCTTCGACCCCGCACACGCCGAACGGCTCTTCACGATCGCGCCGAACGGCTATATCGAGTTCGTCCTCGTCCCCGCTGTCTTGGCGCGCCTGGAGAAGGTCGCGCCCGGCATAAAGCTCCGCCTGACGCCCTACGGCAACGATCTTGTGGAAACAGGCGTCGTGTCGGGCACGACGGCGCTCGTGCTGGGCCGCATCGTCGATCCGCCCGACAACCTCGTCGTCCAGCACCTGATGGATGAAGGGCTCGCCTGCGCCGTCCGCGCCGAGCATCCGGCCATCGGCGATGCCATGACGCGCGAGCAGTTTGAGACGATGAAGCACGTCAACATCGTGCCGCCTGGCCGGATGCGCGCCGGGCTGTTCCAGGCGCTGGCGCAGCAGCAGCTTAAGCGCGACGTCGCGATTTCCGTGACCAATTTCTTCGCGGTAGCCGAGATGGTGGCGGTGACCGACTACTGCGCCACCCTGCCCTCGCTCATCTGCAGGCGGCTGATGCACGACCCCCGGCTGAAGATCCTGCCCGCCCCGGTCGACCTCGGCAGCTTTCCCGTGGAAATGGCCTGGCACGTCCGCTACCGGCACGATCCCGCACACCGCTGGCTACGGGCGCTGATCGGCGAGGTCATCACCGACTTCAAGGGCAAGACGGCAGCGACAGCCATGCCGTCGCCAGCGTGATGGACGTCTGTCGGTCGCGCGACGCCGGTTGACTTCCGCTGATTGCGCTACGGCGTGATCTGGTTCGCATGCACTTCGAACTGCTGCGCCAGCTCGACGATCGTCTTCCCGCCCTTCACGGCTGCAAGGGCCACCTTCGCCTTGAAGGCCGACGTGTGGTTCCGCCGCGGTCGTTTCGTCATGGTTTCTCCTGTCGCGGCCATCATGCCGCGTTCAGGCAGAAACTCCACTTACCCGACCTGTCCATTTTCCCCGAGCCAGCTCTGTTCTTCGTCTATCGTGCCTTAGGCAGGGCTTCCAGCCGGGGAATGCCGGCGCCCGGTGCGACCGTCATCGCCGAGGCCAGCAGCCGCCGCGTATAAGGTTCCTGCGCGTTGTCGAATATCTCGGCCTTGGGTCCGTATTCGACGATCTTTCCGCGGTAGACCACAGCGATGTTCTCCGCGATGTGCTCCATCACCTCGAGGTTATGGCTGATGAAGACGTAGGTCAGTTTCAGCTCCTTGCGCAGGTCGTGGAGCAGATTGAGGATCTGCGCCTGCACCGATACGTCGAGCGCCGATGTCGGCTCGTCGCAGATCAGGGCGCCGGGCCGCAGGGACAATGCTCGCGCGATGACGACGCGCTGGCGCTGCCCGCCCGAGAGCTGGCCCGGAAAGGCTGCATGCGTACGCTTCGGCAGCCCGACGAGGTCGAGGAGATCGTGCGCGCGCTTCAACTGCTCAAGCCGGCTGCCCATGCCGTGCAGGCGCAACGGATGGGCGACGGCATCCTCGATCGAGCGCGACGGGTTCAGCGAGGAGTACGGATCCTGGAAGACGAACTGCACCTCCCGCGAAACCTGCCGGCGGTCGATCGTCTCCATCGAGCGGCCGTGCAGCAGCGCGTCCCCGCTAGTCGGCTGAGTCAGCCCCAGCATGAGCTTGGCGAGGGTCGTCTTGCCGGAGCCCGATTCGCCGACGATGCCGAGGACCTCCCTGCGGTTCACGGTCAGGCTGACCCCTTCGACGGCATGAAGCGGGCGCCGTCGCCAGGCGCCGTCCCGGACATGATAAGTCTTGCGGACGTCGCGCAGCTCGAAGACCGGTCCATCGGTCGTGTTGTCAGGCACCGGAGGCATGGCTGGTCTCCTCAGCGGTCACGATGCAGCGCGCGAGATGCCCGCCCGGGTGCTCAAGCAAGGCGATATCGTCGTCGCAGGCGGGGCGCGCGAGGTCGCAGCGCTCGCGGAAGCGGCAGCCGCGCAGCTCGCCGAGGAGCGACGGCACCGTGCCGCGGATCGTCGCCAGATGGGCCTCGCCGCTGCGCGCATTGCTGGGCAGGCAACGCATCAGGCCCGTCGTTTTGGGGGTGTCGGGAGCTGCCGAAGATCTGCGCGGGCGTCCCGCTTTCGACGACCTGGCCGGCATACATCACGCAGATGCGGTCGGCGATGCGCGAGACGATGCCGAGATCATGCGTGATCAGCACCAGCCCCATGCCGAACTCCTTCTGCAGCTCCATCAGCAGATGCAGGAGCTCGGCCTGCACCGTGACGTCGAGCGCCGTGGTCGGTTCGTCGGCGACGATCAGGTCGGGCCCGCACATCAGCGCCATCGCGATCATGACCCGCTGGCGCAGCCCGCCTGAGAGCTCGTGCGGATACTGGCCGAGCCGCTGGGGCGCACTCCAGTTTGGCGTCATCGCATAGCAAACTAGCGCATGTCCAAAGCTGGCTACGGGCAGGCTTCGAACGCACCACTGCTGCGCAAACTTGAGTTGCCGCAATGCGGTCATTCTGAAAGTCAGCAAAGGACCAATCCGCTCAGTTGATAGCTGATTTCAGGATGCTGCCGCCCCTCCCGATGGCGAGCCCGTTGCACGCGCTAGTTCGAGAGCAGCATGTAACCCAAGAAGCCGCTACGGCCTCCCCCTCCTCCGCCGCACGATCCCCTGCGCCTCCTCCAGCGCCTTGATGTCGGCCCTCCTCCTGCGCTGATTTTCAGTGTTCCGATCCCGCTTCTCGCTGTCGGTCAGCGGCACCCTCTTGTCGAACGAAACCGCGCTCGGCCGCTCCTCCTCCATAATCCCCAAACCCTCGACCGGCACGAGTTCGACATCAACGATGCCGATCTGGCGCAGGTAGCCGGTCAGATCTTCGGCCTGAGCTTGATCGTACAAGTACACGTCGTAGTCGCCGTCGAAGTCCGGGCGACGAAGGGCTCCGCGCAACGCGAATTGGCGCACATCCTCGAACTCCCGCGCCCTCCGAACGTCAAGCCGATCGAGACCAAGCAAATCCATGATCGGTCCATCGCCGGACTGCGCCTTTGCCGAATAGATGTACAGGCACGAGCGATGCTCGATCAGGCTGTTCGTACCGGCCTGACGCGGCTTGCAGTGGACCCCATCGAAACGGTGGCAGAAGAAGGTCCTGATCTCGGGGTTGCACGACCAATAGCCCACGCTACCGATCCGCGCCTGATGCTCCGAGATCCTCACCAGACATTTGCTGCCCTCGTGGGTCTTCCACCATTCGGTCGAACCGGCGTGCCGCGTGTAGTAGTGAACACGTACACGTGCGTGCGCACGCGAGATACCAGTCCCGAGGTCAATCCGATTGGGCTCAAGCGCCTCGGAGGCGAGCCATTGCGTCGCCCGGTAAGGCAGGCTCTCGAAGAACCCAGCCGCCGTGAACGTCACCGATTCACACTGATCCAGGACCAGCGGCGTCCAGATCGACCACCATCCGACTTTGCGGCCGGACTTGGCATCCTTCCAGTCGCCGATATCGACGAACACGGCGCGGCGCGAGTTGCGCGCATATGTAAGGAACCGCTGAAGGTCGCCCTCCCCTTCGGCCGCGATTTCGCGCCGGGTCAACGCGGCCACATCATCGCGCGGGATGACCTGCCAGACCCGAGCACTAGGAACTGGCTCAAGACGAAAATGACGAGCCAGGACGCTCCACGTAGCAGTGGCCGCGAATGTCCCAGATACGACAGCCGCGTCCAAATTCTCGTCCACCGCGACGTGCCAGCCCGCGAGCAACGCGGGATCGAGCTCGAGCAGAGACGCGTGCGTGATCATCAGCAGCACATGGTCCTCGGCGGCTTTGCTCCGCAGGGTGTCCTCGATCTGGCGAACGATCTGTCCGCGCTTGCTGTCCTGCTTCGAGTGGCGGGCGACGATCGACGGACGTGCGCCGAGCTCAATGGCCTTACTCGCGCAATAGGCGGCCTGCTCGTCGATCAGTTCAGTGCGCGGAAACGCGATGATGTTCCGACCGGGAGTGGAAACGATCGCATCGAGCAGGGTCAACGTCTTCCTGCTACCGGGAGAGCCTTCGTATACCGTAATATCCATAGATAATATCCGTAATTAAATCTGTCACTCGCCCTCTTATATAACAAGCGATGACAGATTTATTCGTACACGCATCGAGCCCTAGATCTCAATTTACTTCGTTGGTGGGTTTCGCCGCGACGGCATCGAGTGCTGGAGCCCGCAGGGCGAAAGCGCGAAGCTGGCGGAAGCGGCACGACGGGGCGCGCCCGCGCCCCTCGTCAGGATGAATGCGCTAGGCTCTAATCCTGGCTTGATATGACGCCGCTCCCGCAAGCGGGATCCGCGTGCCACTTCGGCTTCTCAGCCGAGGCTTCGCGCCTCGACCTCGAAGACCTCGCGGCGAGATTGAGATGAATGACGTCGTCGGCTCGAGATGGAGATGGATGCCCCGCCGCCGCAGGCGGCCTTCCTAACCGGGCGAATGACAGCAATGGGCGGCAACGCATCGAGGGGTCGAATTCGACTGACTCTCGTCCGCGCCTGAAGCAGGACGACCACCTCTCGGATCGTCAGAACAAAGCGCTTCGACCTCCCCTCACCGACCGGTAGATCGTGCTGGGCGCGACTTGAACGTGATCGGCGATCTCGGCCATGGTCATGGTGCCCTCGGCAATCAGCGTTTTCACAACCCTGAGCTTGACCGCGTCGAGCACCTTCGGTCGGCCGCCGACGCGACCTCTTGCGCGCGCGGCTCGAAGACCGGCGTGCGTCCGCTCTCTGAGAAGCTCGACCTCCATCTGACTCAACGATCCGAGCACATTGAACATAAACCTTCCTGCCGGACTGGACGTGTCGAAACCTTCGGTGAGAGACTTAAGGCCGACGTTCCGCGCTCGCAGGTCTTCAGCCAATTCGAGCAGGTGGCGGATCGATCGGGCCAGGCGCGACAACGAGTAGATATTGATCAGGTCGCCAGGCCGAACATGATCGAGGAGCTTCTGCAATTCGGGGCGGTCCGCCTTTAGGCCACTCGCCGTCTCGATAAATATCCGCTCGCAGCCGGCGGCGTTCAATGCGTCGAGCTGCAAGGCATGATCTTGAGACGATCCCGAAACGCGCGCGTACCCGATCTGCATGCTGCCTCCCTCGCAAAACTCATCTCAAGGATGGTCTCATGAGAAGGAGGTTTTGCAATCGAGTTCTGCGACACTCTACGCTGGGTAACTCAGCCATGGTTACGATCGGGCTGCGGCTCTCGCATAAACGACCGTTTGGGAGAGTGACTTTCGGTCAAGCTTGACCAGCCCTAGACCAGGACACCGTCGCGCGCCGCCAGCCAACGGTTGAGCCTCTTCCCAATGTGCTACGGCACCGAGCTGACATCGCGGGCGATCCTGCAGTGGCAGGAAGATCGCCAGGTCAAGTGGCACTACATCGCGCCGGCAAGCCGATGCAAAAGGGCTTCGTCGAGAGCCTGAATGGTCGCTTCCGTGACGAGTGCCTCAATGAGCACATGTTCCGCAACCTGCCGACCGCACGCCGGCTGATCGAAGAATGGAAGATGGATTACAATGCCCACCGGCCGCACACGAGCCTCGGTGGCCCTACCCCGAACGAGTTTGCAACCTAGTCCAGGACGGGCCACATCGAGAATAGAGTTCAGTTATGAACGAGGGCTAACAGTGGGCAACGCCACCTCCGATCAGTTCCTCCTGGTCGACGCGATCGGACAGGAAGTTGGGGCGGATCGCCGGCGCGTCCTGAGGCCTTGGCGAGGCGATGTGGATGCTGCCGCGCGAGCGCGGTCGCATCTGGGACACGCCGACCGTCATCCCCGGCTCGGTATCGAGCTTGCGGTCGGCCGCGTTGGAATGTGGTATTTGTAGGCTACCGCGGACGAGACGCCTCCATGATGGAGTCCTTGAATTTCATTCTCGACAATCCGTCAACATCCCCAACGAGCTCTACTGGTTGACCGGCTCGGCGTCGCGGATGCTGCCGGCGGTCACGAACTACCGACGATCTTGGCGATGCACAACCAGCAGAAAGCGCTCAACGGCGCCCAAGTGCAGCGCCCCGCCGCTCACGCGGTGGTCAGGACGCCTCGACCGATGACGCGCCCGTGTCTCAGATCCTCGAGCAATTGATCAGCTTCCTCGAGGCTTCTCTGATCGGTCGGAATCCGCGGCAACTGACCGGAGCGGGCAAGCGCGAGCAGTTCCTGGAGCTCGGCGAGGCTGCCGACGAACGAACCCATCAGTGTGATCGCGCGCAAGGGAAGCAGCGGGATGGAGAGCGCGAACTCGCCTCCCACCAAGCCGATGACGATGCATGTCCCGCCCTTTGCAACGGCGCTGACCGCAAGCTGGACCGAATCGGGCGCGCCGACGAGATCGATCACGGCTAGCGGCGGTCCGCCGGTCAGGGACGCCACCTGCGCGACACAGCCGGGATCACGAGGATCGACCGCCGCGAGAGCCCCCGCCACGATCGCGGCGTTGCGCTTTGCGGCGTCGATATCGGCTACCACAGCCCCCCTCGCGCCCAGAGCTTTTAGAATGCTGAGGCACATCAGCCCTAGGCCGCCGCCGCCGATGATCAGGATCGGCGAGGTCTCGATCAGTGAGCCAAGCTTCTTCACGGCCGAATAGGCCGTCAGTCCCGCGCAAGCCAGCGGCGCCGCCTGGGCCGGGTCCATCCTCCCGATGTCGAGAAGATAGCGAGGGTGTGGCACCACGATATGGGTGCTGTAGCCGCCATCGGAGAACACGCCCAAGAAGCGCGTCGCCCCGGTACAGACGTGCTCCCGCCCCACCGCGCAGGCGGAACACCTGCCGCAGCCGATCCAAGGATACACTAAATAGGACTTGCCGATCTCCAGACCCGTGGCCTCGGCCCCGGCGTCGACGAGTTTGCCAACGGTTTCGTGGCCGGGCGTGTGCGGCAACTTGGCGCCGCGGTCACTCATCTTGAGGAACTTGCCGCCACCGAGATCGTAGCCGCCGTCACAGACATGAATATCGGTATGGCAGACGCCGGCTGCCTGCACCGCGAGTACAACCTCGGTTCCATGCGGAACCGGCGGCGCGATCTCCTGGCACTCCAGGCGGCCGCCATAACGCGTGAGCCGATAGCTCTTCATCGCAATTTCTCTCTCGAACGGCGCAATCGAGAGCGATCTCGATCGCGGACAGGGGGGTGGTCGGTGTGTGTGGCGCGAGCCGGCTGGAGCATTCTCGGGCGAGGCGGGCTCCGGCTCGCGTGAAGGACGTGGGGTGGAACAGTCAGCCCGAGCGTTTCCGTGCCTTGACGAGAAGCCAAAACGCGGTGGCGATGCGTAGTGTCGTCAGGCGCCCAGGAAGCTCGACAGGATCTCGTCATGCTTGCGGAGCTCGTCGGGTTCACCGCTCGCGGCGATCTGGCCGTCGAAGAGCATCACGAAACGATCGACCGCGCTCGCCGCAAACGGAACGTTCTGCTCGGCGACGATGATGGCCAGACCGTCTGCTCGCAGTTGCCTGATCGTGTCGCGCAGCAGCTCGTGGACCGAGGGAGCGAGTCCCTGAGTCGGCTCGTCGAGTAGGAGAACGCGCGGTCGCCGCGCCACCGCCATGCCCACAGCCAACATTTGCTGTTCGCCGCCGCTGAGCATGCCGGCAGCGGCCTGCATGCGCTCGCGCAGGATCGGGAACATATCGAAGATGCGTTCCAGCGCCGCCTTACGGTTCGACCGGATCATCCGCAGTCCGAGGGCGAGGTTTTCCTCGACCGTCAGCGCCGAACAAATATTGCCGCGGATCTCCGGAACCAGCGCGAGGCCGCACTGGGCTCGGCTATGGGCAGGCAGTTTCGAGAGATCCCGGCCATCGAGTTCGACGACACCGTCGCCCTGGACCAGCCCCGCGATCGAACCGAGCAGGCTGCTCTTGCCGGCTCCGTTTGGCCCGAGGATTGCGACCGCTTCGCCGGTCGCCACGCGCAGATCGATCGAACGGCAGACTTCGATGCGCCCGTAGCGGGCCGAAATGTCTTTGCAAACGAGGATATCCTTGCCCGATCGATTGGCGCGGCGGACTGGCGGGCTCCCGTCCCTGGCGTGGGGGATGCTCATGCTGGCCATTCTAAGACGCTCTTGTGCCGAGATAGGCTTGGACGAATTCCGGACGGGAACTAACTTCGTCGGCGGTCCCACGCAGCAGGACCTTGCCGCGATCCAGCACGACGACACGGTCGGCCAACGTCTTCACGAGACGGAAATTGTGCTCGACCAGGAGGATGCCTACGCCCTGCTGCGCCAGACGACGAACTTGGTCCACGAAGATTTTTTGCTCGGCGCGCGAGAGGCCGGCAGCGGGTTCGTCCAGGAGCAGAAAATTGGGCTCGGCCGCCATGGCCCTCGCAATGTCGACCATGCGAACCAGGCCCATCGGAAGCGCGTTGAGTGCCTGCTCGGCGACCGAGGACAGGTTGAGGTCGGCCAGCAACTGCCGGCAACGCTGGCGCAGTTCGCGCTCGCTCCGCCGCATGAAAGGAGGGCGGAACAGCGCGCTCCAGACACCCGTCACGGCACGTGGATGGAAGCCAGCGAGCGTCGCATCCTCGACTGTCGCGCTCGGGTCGATCCGCGGCGTCTGGAACGTCCGGGAGATGCCCCCGGCGATGCGCTTGTGCGCATCGATGCCTTTGAGGCTTTTGCCGTCGACGCTCACATCGCCTTCGGCGAGTTCGACGAAGCCGGTTATCGCGTTGAATAGAGTGCTCTTGCCTGATCCGTTCGGTCCGATCACCGCCAGGATCTCTCCGCGAGAGAGGCTCAGCGTCGCCTCCTGCAGAGCCGTGACGCCGCCGAAGCGCACGGCGACATTGTCGACGTCGAGGCTCATAGCGCGCTCCTTTCCGCCATACACTCGGCAGCGGGCGCTGCGGCGACAGCGTTGCGGCGCGAGAGAAGCCGCGGCAGGTTCGCGCGCAGCGTCCGATTGAGATCGAGCATGCCGCCTGGCGAGAGGACGAGGACGGCAATCAGCGCGCCGCCGTAGAACATGCCCTGAACCTCCTGGCTCGGCACGAATTTGAAGATGAGCGTCAGGAGTGCAGCGCCGAGGATCGGACCGAGAACCGACCGGGCACCGCCCACGACGGCCATCAGCATGACCGAGAGCGACACCGACGGCCCGAGCGAGTCCGGGCCGATATAGCTGATGTGGTGCGCGTAGAGCCATCCTCCCAGCCCGGCGACAGAGGCCGACAACGCCAACACGGTGCTGCGCACGCGCGCAACGTCGACACCGTCGGCGACTGCCCGGAACGTGTCGGCGCGCACTGTGCTGACGGCACGGCCGAAGCCTGAATCCGTGAGATTACAGAGAAGCACCGATACGACCACGACGGCGAACCAGGACAGAGCATGGAAGGCGAGAGGGCTCTCGGCGAAGGGCACGGGCGGAACGCCGGACAAGCCGATATATCCGCCCGTGAAGTCGCCACCTTCGCGCAGGCCGATATCGACCGCCTGTCCGAAGACCAGCGTGGCGATAGCCAGGGCCAGCGGGCTCATCCGCGACATCAGCCGCGCCAGCGGGTACGCGACCATGGCAGGGAGAATCAGCGCGAGCCCCAGCCCCAACAGCGACGGCAAACCGTAGCGCACGGTCACGATGGCTGTCGCATAGGCGCCAATCGAGGCGAAGGCGGCCTGGGCGACCGAGAGAATACCGCCATAGCCGTAGCTGATGCCGACGGAGAGTGCGAGTAGCGAGTAGATCGCGATTACCACCGAGGTATCGAGCCAGACGACGCGATTGTGGATCGTAAGCGTGACGAGAAGAACGCTCGTGACGAGAAGAAGCGTCGGGCGCTGTCGCTGAAGCAAGGTCATGCTCGGCTCCCCGTCGCTACCTGGCGCCCGCTCGCGCTGAAGGTCAGAACGCCGAAGATGAACGCGAGTGGCACTAGGGTGGCGATAGCGCCGGAGGCGTATCCCGCGCTGATGGTTTCGACGATACCGATGGCCAGGCCACCGAGCAGTCCTCTGAGCGGCCCGTTGAGACCGAAGACGATCGCCGCACCGAAACCCGCCAGCGTCAGGTGCATGCCGGAGGCAAAGTCCATCCCTGCCGTATAAAGCACGAGAATCCCTGCCAGCCCGGCCAGCGCTCCGGCCAACATGAAGGTGCCGAACTGGAGCCTGCGCACAGGTATGCCGGCAAGCTTGGCCGCGACCTCGTTGGTCGCGCTGGCGCGCATGTCCCTTCCCCAGGCCGTCCGGTAAAGCAGGATGTAGAGCAGCAGGACCAGGACCAAGCCGATCGCAACGTTGATTCCGGCCTGAGGACTTATGCGCATGCCGAAGATCGTCCAGAATTCGGCGAACGGCTGCCGGATGAAGGGGTCCTTGCCAAAAGAGGTCAAGACAAACGAATCGATGAACAGCGCGAAGCCGAAACTGGCCAATACGAGCGCCAGCGGATCGTTCTTCGGGCGGCGGCTCAGCGCCAGCGAGATGCAACCCACGATGCTGGAGGCGGCGATAGCCGCCAGCAGGCCGAGCGCAATGCCCACTGCGGGCCCGTAAGCTTCGCCGCCGAACATCGCGATCGCGCCGGCGAGAACCGCATAGCCTCCGACAGCGAGGTCGACTGTGTCGGTCGCGATGAACAGCAGGCTGATCGGAAACGCGAGCAGCCCATAGGTAACGCCGAGCAGGACGCCTCGCATCGTCAGTTCGAGCAACTCATGCATCAGTTGTTTTCACCTTAAGCGAACGGGCGCTATGGCAATCTTCTGCCGGGGGGCGGAGGGAGTTCCCATGGCGCGCCCTTCGGCGCATTTCCGTCTCGATGGGCCTGCGTGTCCGGCAGACCTGGAAAGCGCCGGGCAAGGCGTCCAGGCGTGAGGGACGACAGCAGGCAGGCTCAGTAACCTTCGAGGCGCTTGAAGGCGCCGTCGCGGATTTCGACGACTGTCAGAGCGTTTGAGCTCCAGCCGTCATGGTCTTCATTGGAATAGCAGAGCTCGCCTTCCGAATACGTGGTGACCTTGCACAGCGTCTCGAGCCGGTCCCGCAGCTTCGGGCCGGTGATCTCGCCCTCGACCAGCTTCGCGGCTTCCACGATAGCGATGAGTCCATTCGAGGTCAGCAGTTCGGCAAAGCCCACAGGCGACTTTCCGGCCGCGCGGAGCATTTCGCCGAGCTTGGCCTGACGCGGAGACGGATCGTCCCAGTTACCGACGACCACCAGCCTGACGCCGTTTCCGGCAGCGCCGGTACCGTCGACGAAGGCCTTCTGGCCCAGCCCCATTCCACCCCAGATCGGAGCACTGAGGCCGACCTGCTGGCTGGCGCGGACGAATGCGGCGCCAAGGGCTGGTGCCGTGACGTGCATCAACACGACATCGGGGTTGGCGTTGCGCAACTTGGTGGCCTGCGCGGCGATCTCGATCGATTTCAGAGGTGCCGATGCGACACCAACTACCTCGACCTTCGCGGCTTCGGCCAGCTTCTGCACGTAGTCGTAGGAGTCTTTTCCGTATGCATCCTCCTGATGGAAGATGGCGACCTTCTTTGCGCCCTGCGCGATCGCCGAATCGAACTGCTTCTTGGTCGTTACCAGATCGTTGGACATGGAGCGGAAGGCGTAGGGAAACTGGGCGTTTTCGCGCGCCGTCACCGAGATGGTCGCGTTCGGCATGAGGATCGGCACCTTTTCGCGGGCCGCGATCGGGCTGGCCGCCAGCGAGCCGCTGCCAGTGCTCGCGCCGATGATCGCGACCACCTTATCCTGGCGGATCAACTTCGTCGCGCCGCGTGCCGCCTCCGTGGGATTGGTGGTGTCATCATAGACCGCCAGATCGATCTTGCGGCCGTTGACGCCGCCATTCTTGTTGATGTCCTCAACGAGAACCTGGACGGCGTCGCGCTCCGGGATGCCGAAGGCCGCAGCAGGGCCACTCAGGCTCAGGAGCAAGCCGATCCTGAGTGGATTCTTCTCTTGCGCGTGAGCGGAAGCCACGGGCGCTGAAGCCAGCAGGCCAGCGAGTAGTACAGCCGTCGACGACGTCCAGAATTTCATAGGATCCTCCAGGGGTGTTGTTTTGTTTTTTATTTTTGGTGGCGCCGAGCGTTGACCGCCCCTGCGCCACCGGAAGCCGTTCTACGCGGCGGCGGTCTCCGCCTTGTTGTTAGCCGCCTCGACGACCGAGCCCGAGAGATACGCGCCCTGCTTGAGCAGTTCGCGCTGCAGCAGGCGTACATCAAGCTCGCGCGGAGCGACGCCCGCGTTGGCCGCTAGCGCGCCGGCGACGCCTGCCGCCTGCCCCGTCATCCAGCATTGCGGAATTTCGCGCAGGAAGGTGTGCGAGCTCGCATCGCAGGCGACATGCCGTCCAGCCCCCAACGCGCCATCGAGGCCCGTTGGCAGGAGCGAGCCATAAGGTACCGAGACATTGGCCCATTTCGGGGCCAAAGAGGTCGAGACGCCGATCTCGTCGTCCCAGACCTTGGCCTCGTCCCATTGCGCCCGCGTCACCATGCGGTCGGCGGCGAAGCGCCGGCTGTGGCGCACGCCGACCTGCGGCGCGCCGAGGAGGAGGTAGGCGTTCTCAAAGCCCGGAGCCTCGGCGCGATAGCTCTCCAGATGAGCGACAGCCAGCTGGCGCGACTTGATCTCGACTTCAGTGAGATCCTCGACGTTCACCGCGCTGTAGCCTGACAGGCGCGGCCCCATGAACAGGCCGATGTCCGGCCGCCAGGAGAAGAATGGCTTCTCGAAATATTTGAGTTTCTCACGGCCGCGCTTCATGAAATCGGAGAAGCCTGCCTTATTCGTCCGTCGGAACTCCGTCCAGCGCTCCATGTCGACGCCGCCCAGCATGAAGGCGGTGTTGATGCAGTGATGAATGTCCGTGGTATCGATATCGGAATCCGCGCCGACACCGGCCCGCGCCAGCAGGTCCGCATCACCGGTGGTGTCGATCACGACCTTGGCCAGAATGGCGTGACGACCTTCCTTGCTCTCGAAGATTGCGCCGCGGACGACGCCGTCCTCGACGATCGGCTGGACCGCCCAGGCGTGGAGAACAAGCCGGATTTTGTTCTCGACCATCAGGCGCATCGACAGCGTCTTCAACGCTTCCGGATCTATGGTCGGCGACCAAGTGACGATGTTCTGGAACGCGGCCGACCGGTATGACCAGTAGTCGGCAGTCGCGGCATCGCGCGAGCCCCATTCCGCGCGCGGCGGGCCCATCACGGCATCCTTCGGAAGACGGTCGAAAAGTTCGCGAGCGAAGCCCGCGATCACCTGTGTGCCATTCCAGTCGGTCATGCGGTCGATCCAGAGCACGAGGCCGCCGGTCGACAGTCCGCCGAGGTGGTTGTAGCGCTCGACAAGCGTCACATCGGCGCCGAGCCGTGCTGCCGCCACCGCCGCGGACGTTCCTGCCGGACCGCCGCCCACCACGAGCACGTCGGTCTCCGAGAACACCGGAATTTCCCGTGCGGCTTCGCGGTAGGTCAAAGCCGGGCGGGCGCGTCGTTCGCGACCTTCGTCTTCCCCGAAGATCTCGAGCCCCATTCCCAGCGAAACCGTATTGATCGACTTGTCACCGGCCATCGAAGTTCCCGACCTCCCCGCGCGGCCGACGGCCGAGCACTCATTCTTCGTTGCGCCTGCAGATGCAGACCGGGGAAACTTGACAGCTAACTCATATATTACAAATATGAATTTCGAATTGTAGATATTTGAAATTTCTATGTCGATATCACTGAAGCAGATCCGATACTTCATCGCCGCAGCCGATGCCCAGCAGATATCGGCCGCCGCGATCGAGCTCGGGATTTCCCAGCCCGCCATCACCGCCGCCATCAAGGAACTCGAGGCCGATCTTGGCGTCGCCCTGATCCGCCGTCGCGTCGGCGGGATCACGCTCACGCATGAAGGCCTGAAATTCCTGAGCCAGGCCAGGAACGTCCAGATGAGCGTCGCGGACGCCATTCTCTCGATCAAGAAGGACGATGCTCGTATCAGCGGCACCGTCCGATTGGGCGTCACCTATACGGGTCTGGGCTATTTCATACTGCCGACCCTGGCACGGTTCCGGCGCCACTTTCCAGAAGTGAACGTCGAACTTCATGAGATGTCGCGCACCGAACTCGAGAACGAGATCATCTCAAGTCATGTCGACCTCGCCCTAATCATCATATCCAACATCAACGACTACGACGCGATTTCGTACCGGGTCCTGCTGCGGTCCCAGCGACTTCTCTGGATGTCGAGCCAGCACCGGTTGAGCACCATTTCGGAGATATCTCTTTCCGACATCTATACCGAAAACTTCGTGCAGTTCACCAGCGACGAAGCCGACATCTCAGCGCAACGGTACCTCAGGGAGCACGGCTTCACGCCCAACATCGTTCTTAAGACGACGTCGATGGAGGCTGTACGAGGGATGGTGGCGACAGGCGCCGCGGTGACGATTCTGGCGAACCTCGTCTACCGGCCGTGGTCGCTTGATGGTCACCGGGTCGAATTGCGCCCGTTGCGGGAGAACATTCCGAGTCTCGACCTGGGCATGGCCTGGCGACGGGGAAGGCAGCTCTCCGAAGCCGAAAGCAGATTGCTGCGTTTTCTCGAAATTGAGAGCACCACGGTCACGCGGTGAGAACTTGAAGGCCCGTGGATAGCGCCGCATTCAAGCGGAGTGTTAGCCGGGACCTGTACTTCTTGCCGACGCCCGGCGTTGCCAGAAAGCCGGGCCAGAGGCAGATCGGGCGTCCCGCCATAAATCTCAAGAGCGTTGCTCGGGTGCGGTCCTCGACAAAGTCATAGGACCAGACATGGTTGGGATGCTCTGGCCGCAGCCGCACATAGGAACCGTCGTTGAGCCAGAGGCGCCCCTTCTTCGGCTGCCGCCGAGGCGCTTTGAGCCATTCTCGCCCCCAGATCCGCTCGACGCGCTTGACGTTCACTGCCCAGCCGGCGGCATGCAGGAACGCTGTGATCCGCCGATAGCTGAGGCGCCCATACTGGGTGGCGAGCTCGACAACTTCTGCCGTCAACGCCGCTTCGTCAGCTCGACCCATTGACTGCTTTCGCTGCGTCGAACGATGCTGCCCCAGTACCGGCACGCCAATTGCTCCGAACGCGGAGCTTCAACACGACATGCTCGACACAGCGACGACGCCGGGCGGGTTCAAAAGTTTCCCCGGGCAGCCTCGGCCGGGATCGGCTTCTCAAGCGCCAAGTCAGAAACGGCCTTGCGCCGTCGCTCGTTCTCCTTCTCGCGGTCCTTCAATCGCTTCACTTGATCGCTTTTCAGGCCGCCGAACTCCTTAGGCCAACGATAATAGGTGAAGGCCGTCACCCCGATCATACGGATCGCGTCGGCAATCCGCCGGCCCTGCGACAACTACACGTCGACCTGCCTCAGCTTCGCGACGATCACTTCAGCTTATGCTTCTTCTGCGCCATAGCGGCATCCTCCAAGGCACGGAGGACCACTTTTCAGTGGGCAGGCCAGTGCCTGTTCGGGGTGTACCTGAACAGCGCTTATCAGAACGTATCCTCCAGCTCCACTTCCAACGCGTCGAGAAGCCGCTCCACATGTTCGTCATCGGCATTGGCCAGCGCGTGCTGATCGACAAACGTCGCGTTTAGGGAATGGTCCAACAGCGCGGCAATCCCTTGCTGCTCGTCGGACGGCATGGGGTTGAAACGATAAAGAATCCCGAGCTCGTCGAAACGCTCCCGGATCGCACGGGCAACCATTGCGCTGACACGTCGGTTTCGCGGTCTGGACAGGTTTTCGCATTGCCAGCGGTATTCGGAGCCGGTGCGAACCAGAGCCAAGTCGATGACCGCCTCCTCGCCCTCCCTCACCCACTCGACCAAGACTCGTTCCCCAGTGAAAGCGAACGACAGGAGGCTTCCGGCGCAGTTTCGGAATCGACGCCCAAGACTTTCTTGGTCGGCCCCAATCCGAACCTGCAAGTCGGGGTCGTTGTCAGGGATCGGAACCGGCACTGGCAGCCGGACCTGTTGCTTCAGCCAAGACTGGCACCATTGCCCAATCGTTACGCCTCGAACATTCGATGGCAATTGATCGAGACTGTCGCGCACATCCTTGTCAGAGGCATTGCAGAGCGCCGGAAGCATTCGTGCAAACGCGTTGAGCGCGGTCACCTCGAGCGGCTTCGCACGCTCCAGCACCGCACGGTGCACCAAGACATCATCAAGCTCGGAAGCCATCAGGATCTGCTCGGGACGCACGAGCCCTTGAAGTTGACCGAGCGCCTTCAATCGCTGGCGGTTCTGGGGCTTCGCGCAAAGCTCGAAAGCGGTTCGGTAAAGATCCTTTCGGTAAAACGGCGTTGGACCCACCCGGGCAAGAAGCCCAGTAAGCCCGTCCGGACAGCACCCAAATATGACCTCCAACAGCTTGCGCGGCTTCATCTGGATCAGCGCCCTAGCGATCTGTGCCAATGGGTCGAGATGGCTGCTCTCTGCGAACACAGCCGGCGCATGCTGGTGGATCTGCTGCAGGAACCCGCTGGGCTGATCCAAGTCGATCTCGGCCGCGACACAGAAGAACGCCTGCCGGGCCAGATCGGTTGCGTAAAGCTGCTTCAGCAGAAAATGCGGATGATGGGTCTCAAGTCGGGCTGCGAAATCGAGCACCTCGCCGTGAATAGCACGGGGATGATATGGCTGATGCTCGACTTGTCTCAATGGTTTCTCCAGGCGCTATGGAGAAAGCATCTCATCAAATTCAGCCATGTCTAGCATTTACTCAGCTGCGCAGATTTGAGAGCTGCGAGATCGCAACGAATTGAAGTTGGTGCCAGATCGCACTAGTCGGCAAGGCAAACTTGTCTTCAACGTCACCCAGAGCAGGCGCAATCTCCTGCTCCAGGAAAGGCGGGCCTCAGCGAGCGCAGCCTCCTGCTCATCTGTGATCTTCACGTTTTCGGCCATGAAGCCTTCCCTGCCTTGATCGTTTCCATGACAGCCGCATGATCCTCGTCGGACAGCGGCGTGATTTGATATGAGGTGGCTGAGAAGGGTCCGCGCTTAGCCACATGCGCATCGATCTGGGTTTGAAGCTGACGCACGATGTGCAGAGCCTCTTCATGCCTCAGGAACAGCCTGAATGGCGCGATCAGAGGAGCCACACAGACTTCATCCACTTTCAGCTCAACCCGCAGATAGTCGCGATCCAGGTCGCGATCCTGATGCCCCGCAAAATGCGGCAGATCACGAAGCTCGTCGCACAGGGCTTCTCCCGGATAGAGGTGCAGCAGTGCTATCAGCACTTGGTCGAGATTGTAGGGCGCTGTGTCCTCCACAAGCACCCGCACCATCAGTGCGAGCGCATCCGCTGAGCCCTTAGCATACTCAGACGAGTCATCCCCGACCCCGCCCCGGAGCACGTCGGCAAGCAGCGAGTTCATGTAACGACGCTGAGCCCTGACGAAGGCGACGAACTCACGACGGGTCATGCAGCCTCCGTCGCATACTTGGCGCCAACCGATTTCAAATCAGCCGCTACGGCACGAGCCGACAGCAGAATGGCTTCCTTGGCCCGCTGTGCATCACCTGCCCATTTCGAGATCTCGATTTTTGCAGGATTGCTGACGATGTAGACATGCGGTTTCAACGGATCGCGCAATGCCGATAGCGCAAGTACCGTCCGCTCGATCATAGCCTGATCCTTGGCCTTGCTGGCCAGGATCAAGACCCTGACAAGCTCCGCACCCGTGCGACCGGGCTGACCGGTCGGCACACCCTTTACAGTGAACAGATGGTCGAAGAAGTGCGTGCCGGCCTCGGTGTAGCTGAGAAAACAGACAACGATGCTCAAGAAATGTCTCCCGCTTTTACCAGCGCAACATGCTCGGCATGCTTCGCCAGGGCATCCGCTTCGGTCTCGGCGCCGGACATGCGCCTGATCTTGCCGTCGTGCTTCGTCACAGTCCGATACCGCGAGGCAACCGGACCCATCTGGACCGGCTCAGCCAGACGCGTCGTGGTGATCGTCCAGTTGCCGATCAGATCGTTCTTCATTATGTCATTGGTTGGCTTCACAAGATTTTCCTGCTGTAATCCGCGACGAATTTTTGGATTGTCCTGCCAGGCGTCGGCATAATCGATTGAACGCAAGAGTAAGCGCTCGCGCGCGCTCACTGTTGACTGACCAACTGCGATCAGTTCTGGAACTTGGGATTAGCCGTTCGGCGAAATTGCTGGCCATTGAACGCAGCGATGACCAGCCGACAGATAAGGACTAGATGAGCGCGTTTCGGCGCTGGAGGGATGCCAGCACGTCTGGCAGGAATTGCTTGTCACCATTGTTCAAGCTGTCCCAAGGGATGCAGCCCGTAACAGGATCTGCCCGGCTCACACGCACCTCCCAGACCACCACCTCAGGTCCCTCGCGGTTCTGGATACCGTCGCAATCCCAATCCTCGTCAGCGATTGCCTGCCGACTGATCGGGCCGTGCGGTCGGCCGAAGAAGCCGCGCGCCCGGAATTCGATCAAGCGATCGAGAGCATCCTGATGGTCTGTCGCTAAAACGTTCCAGTCGAGCGAATCTCCGTCAACAGTGCACGCGACGACGTGATATAACTTGAGATCAGGAGTTAGCGTCGTCACTCCAACATTTTTCATTCATAGACTCCCAATAATTATTGCGGCTCTACTCGATTGTTCCGGATTTGACATAGCAGTCATAACCATCATCGAAAGCGGCGTCGGTCAGATCATCTTCGCCCATATTCTCAGCGTCGACGTTATTTTGAACGGCCCACTGATGAAGCCAGGCTGATTTGGCGGCATCAGCATCAGCTTCCGATCTGAAGAATCGAATTTCTTCGATTTCGCCGTCCAACACAGCAAAGAACACAGCAATAATATTCACATCAGAGTTTTTCTCACCGAAGAAATATGCTTCCGATATCTTCTGATTTTTCATCCGATGCCTCCTTGTAAACGACATCACAGTCGGCGCCATTTTATGGCACATTCCGCTCATCGTTCTTTCGATATTTCAAGTGACGCCCGACTCGCGAAACCTTGCCATTGCCACCTGATGTGCTTCCAGGCGCGCCTCTCCGGCAGTTCCCGCGAACGAGTTCCGAACAAGGATCGACGCGACCGGTTAGCGTCTCGGACGGCTTCGGCGTGTAGGCGGCAGGTCTCTCATGACTACTTGACATCGACCAACCTGCTTGATCGCGTCAGGCAGCCTAGATGATTGCGTTGCGACGCTCGAGCGACGCTATGACGTCAGGTTGGATACACTCAACACCACCGTCGGCGCTGTCCCCGAGGATGCAACCTGTGACAGGATCTGGGTGGCTCAAGCGGACCTCCCAAACCAGCACCTCCTCTTGTCCGCGACTGCAAATGCCGCCGCAATCCCACTCTTCATCGTTGATTTCGCTCCGGGTGATGGCTCCCTGTTTCCTTCCGAAGTAATCGCGCGCCCAATACTCGATTACTCGATCGAGAGCGTCGATGTGGCCGTTCGCGAACACATTCATGTCCAATGAATCGCCATCGCACGTGCAGGCGTTCACGTGGTAGAGCTTTTGCCCTGGCGGGAAGGCGATTGCTTCGGTCATGGCTCATCCTTCAGCTTGGATACGAACGCCTCAGCATCCTCGCGGCGTTCGAAGACAACCCAACCCGAGTGAGCGTCATAGACGACACCGTTCGGAACCAGCTTCCGTATGAACGCAGGCAAGCCCTCATCGCCATGGAATTCGTAGCGGCGCGCATCCCAGTTCCACAGATCGGTAATGTCGACGATGAATTCATAGTCGTTAGCCTCAGCATGGCTGACGCGATCTTCGTCGACGCTATACTTTCCGATGCCTGGGAATTTCAACCAGTACCCGCACTCAGGCACGTTGTTCGGATCATTGTAGATTTTTCTAGTCAAATGTGTTCTATCCTCAGTTAGATCTATTGCGCGTAAGCGTGGTTGCTCGTTCCGCGCCGGACATTCGACACGGGTCATCGTCAGCAATCGTGATTGCTCAGTGCGATCGGCAACGGCGTTTGCCGTCCCGTCACGAGATAATTGTCTGGCTCAGACGCGCCCGTCCTACGGCTCCCGCGAACGGGTTCCGTGTGAGATTGGGCGCGACTGCCTGGCGTCAGCATTGCTACGACTGGTCGCCGCAGCTCATGCTAGGACCGGCGGAAGAACGTTGATTCTGACGTCCTTGCCAGCGGTGTCGCCCTTATGGCATCGTGAGATTCAGGCGTCAAGCTACGAAAGTCACGACATGAGAGATGATCCGGCGATCGAGCACCTTCGGAGCGTTAGGCGGGCGCTCGCCGTCCTGCGGCGCGATATCGAGGATATGCCGGCGACCTGGGCATTGTTTCTTATAGCCATCGCTGAGCGGCCAGGCTGCACCGGCGCGTGGCTTGCAGAGACGACGGGTGTCACGACCCCACTTGTCCTGCGCGCGCTTCAAGAACTAGGACCAGACAGCGCTCGGGGAGGCCCCGGCGCGGGACTAGTGGAGAGCGCACCCGACCCTGTTAATAGCAAGCGTAAGATCTGGCTGCTAACGAAGAAGGGGAGTGGTCGGATCCAAGATATGCTGTCGACTGCATTCGATCCAAACATCACTTATAACCGAGAAACAATTGCTTCTTATCGCTCAGCATTCGAGACGGTGAGCCCCCCCCGTGTGCGGACAGATCAGTTTAACCAGTCGCAACTGACGCGCATCAAGGCCGCGGCTAGCAAGCGATTCACCGACTTTAAGGGTGAGAATCTAATCGCCTTTCCTCTCGAGCCGGCGCAATCCTTGGTCGGACAACAGGAGGGCGCCGACGGCGAGAGCTACGACGGTCTGTCGGGCTGGGTCGGAAAGAACCGCGGTCGATGGTTTGAGATGCCGACGATCTATGCGGACGAAGGCGGAGTCGCCCTAGCCGACTTCGACGACCCCAATGATGCTTTTCATTTCGTGTTGACGTGGCGCGGCCGCCATAAGCAGTAAGTTCGGCGGGCAATGCGCATCCAATGGTCCGAGGGCTGGTGCGCTATCCCAGACCCGCGCAGCGAAAGCTGTCAGACCGTGCTCGCGGCCATCGGGAACAGGCGCCATGGCATCGAACTCGATACGAAGCATCACGCGCTAGCCCTAGATCGAACCTCAGCCACGTACTCGTTGTAATCGGGCGCGATCTCCGCTTCCAGCATCGGCTTGTCGAACTCACGACGCCGCAGAAGAACCGCGTCCTTGAAAATGTAGCCGATCCGCGAGCCTTTCAGGATCACCGTTGATTCCCGACCACCGAACCGAATCGAATGGACAAGATCACGAAGCGATTGCTGGAGGGCGGCGCGCGTGGCGTACAACTCCTTTGCGTCGGCGTTATCCGTGTAGCCCGTCGCAAGCCAGACCCGACACCCGCCGGAACCGGGATCACGCAAGCTGCTCCAGGGCTTGCACGATCCGCAACAGAGCCTCGACGTCGACATCGCGATCCACGATCAGGCGCCGCCCGTTCGCGGTCACGAGCTCGATCCGGCCACCGCCCGAGCCGAACGCGTTGTTGGTCGCTCAGCGACAATCACCGCCGGCACCAATCCTCCGGCCTCGCCAAGGCAGCCTTCCCGATACGTCCTACGCCACGCGAACAGCTGCTGGTTCGAAAGCCCATGACGCCGCGCCGTCTCTGATGCCAATCGCGGACCGGAGAAGCTCGCCTCGACGATCCGCAGCTTTTCCGCATCAGACCAGCGTCGACGCCGACCCGTCTCGACGATCTCCAGGCGGCTCACGGGATGACTGTCAGTAAGGATATCCATACTGACAGTCAGCTACGGCCTCTCAATCAACGCAAGACGGCCCTCTTCGGAGGCGTACCGTTCGCGAAGATCCAGAGACAAGCTACGAGCCATGCCTGCCGGCCTCCGATCCGGCAGGCAGCTTGAATCAGAACACGCGCCTCTTGGGAATCCTCAACGATTCAACTCGACCGGAAAACGCTCTAGTGGATGCTCATCCCGATAAAGCGCTCGATTAGCCTCTCGTCATTTCGCACCGCCTGCGGCTTTCCCGACCATGCAATCCGCCCGCGCTCCAGGATCACCACATCGTCCGCGAAATTCAACGCACGCTCGATCTGCTGCTCAACCAGTACGATCGTCATCCGCCGGCTCTCGGCTAGTCGATAGAGCGAGGTCATGAGTTCATCGCATATAACTGGTGCGAGGCCTTCCAAGGGTTCATCCAACAGGAGCGCAGTTGGATGCCCAAGTATCGCACGTGCCGTTGAGAGCATCTGTTGCTCGCCGCCTGACAACTGGCCCCCGAGATTAGCGCGTCGCTCCTTTAAGCGGGGGAACATCTCATATGCCTCGTCGAGCTCGCGCCTCGGCCGTCCCTTTTGCCCTGCGATCAAGTTTTCCTCGACCGTCAATGACGGAAAGACATCGCGCGTCTGGGGAACATAACCGAAGCCTTGGCCTGCTCTTAACGATGTTCCGAGGGTGGAGACGTCAACCCCGTTCAGGAGAATGTCACCCGCGTGCCTCTGCGTTAAACCCATCAAGCTTGCAAGCAACGTCGTCTTGCCCATCCCATTTCGCCCAAGCACGGAAAGCCGGTTTCCGGCGGGCACGGCCAGGGATACATTTTCCAGAACACGGGTCGCGCCATAACCGGCAACGAGCTTCCGTACTTCGATCTCAGCGGCGCCCATGGGCATAACTCCCCAAATAGGCCTCGCGCACACGCGCATCGGACGAAACTTCTTCAGGCGGCCCCTTAAAGATCAACTCGCCGCCCGCGAGCACAGCAACCTTTCGGGCGAACCGAAAAACAAGATCCATGTCGTGCTCAATCATCATGACGGCGATGTCCTGGGGCAGACGTTCCAGCGCCTGAATAATTAGAGGGGATTGGTCATGGGGGACGCCCGCTGCAGGTTCATCTAGCAGCAGAACCTTTGGGCGAAGGGCTAGGGCCATGGCCAGTTCGAGCAATCGCTGCTGGCCGTAAGCGATTTCGCCGACACGCCTGCCTGCCAGGAACGAGATACCGAGGGCGTCCAAAATCCCAAACGCCTCTGCCTCCACCGCGCTGTCTCGTTGAGCGCTTCCAAATAACTTTCCTGAAAGCCCCTCGCGCTGCAAAACAGCTAGCGCAACGTTGTCGATGACCTTGAGCTGACGAAATAGGCGACTGACTTGGAAGGTTCGAACTAGGCCGCGCCGGACGCGTTCTGCCACCCTGCTGCGGGTGACATCAACACCATCCAAAACAACCGTCCCTTCGCTAGGCGCCAGCGCACCCGTCACCAGATTAACGAATGTTGTCTTGCCCGCTCCGTTGGGTCCGATAAGCGCCACGCGTGCACCTGGAGCGAGCGACATCGAGACATTACGGGCAACAGCAATTCCGCCGAACGACTTGGAAAGCTTCTCGACCTGCAGCAAGGTGCTCATTGGCGCCTCAAGAATCGGCCAAAAAGACGGATGAGGACCAATACCAACCCCCGCAACCCACTAGGCAAGAAAAGGACGACCCCGAGCAGCAGGACGCCTACTATCATCAGCCAATGGAAAGGGTTTACAGCCGCAATTAAATATTCGCAAGTCTGAAAAGCAGCTGTCCCGATCAAGGCACCGTAAAGGCCGCCGGCGCCGCCAAGTGCCAACATAATCAGGCCTTCGGCCGACCGCTCAAAACTGACGCTATCTAATGCAACTACACCGGTCGATATTACCGCTAGCCCACCGGCAACCCCGGCGACGCCGCCTGAAATTGTATACATCTTCACGAGCGAGCCGTAAGCCGAAGCGCCCATGAAACGAACCCGCAAGGCATCTTCCTTGATACCACGGCACAGAAGCCCGAAAGGCGACCTAACTACAAAAACTAGAAGGGTCAGCACGCAGACGACCACCACGAGAGTAAAGACAAAAGCGGTACGCCCGAGGAAATCGAACGCGAACATTCCAAAAACCGGAGCCGGCGAAATACCGGAAAGACCGTCGCTGCCGCCAGTAAACGTAGATGCCTTGTTTGCAAGTTGGTACATTAACTGGACGATAGCGATCGAGACCACGATTTGAGGCAGTCCCGAGAAGCGAGCAATCAAAGCGCCGGATATGGCCCCAGCCATACAACCCGCACCCGCTGCAACGATCAGTAGGAGAACTGGATCGGTCACCCCCCCGATGCAGGCGATGCCCGCGGCGTAAGCTCCGGCGCCGAACAGCGCCGCATGTCCAAGCGTCGCAATACCGCAGTACCCCACGACAAGGTCGAGCGAAATGACGAACAGAGCTATAACAAGCAGCCGCGTTAGGAAAGCAAGGTCGTCACCGAGCAGAAAATAAAGACCGATTCCAATAATCAATAGAACCAGCGGCCCGAGAATTACCCTGAACGATCCTTGACGCTTAAAGCGGATCGGCTGCGCAGGCGCCGTGACACTCATCCTCAGTGGCTCCGCCCAAGAAGGCCGCGGGGGAAGAGAAACACAACCCCAATGACGGCAAGATAGAAAAAAAACTCCCCGAATTCCGGAAAGAGATACTTGCCGGTGGTATCCACAAATCCGAGGAACAGGGCAGCCACGAGCGCGCCGGGAATAGACCCGGCGCCGCCAACCGAGACGACAACAAGGAACGTCACCATGTAGCGCATGGCATAGAACGGGTCGATTGGGAGCATTTCAGCACCAACCACGCCACCGAAGGCTCCGAGCGCCACCGATAGTCCAAAGCTCAGTGCGTAAATGACGTCCGTTCGAATTCCGAGCGAGGCAGCCATGGCCGCATTATCCACGGATGCACGAAGTCTGATGCCAAAATCGGTCTTGTCGATCAGGAGCCACAGGCCTCCAGCGACAACCAGACCACACACAACGACGAAGACGCGATGCGCGGCAACTGTCCTGAACCCCAAATCAACCGGGCCGCTTAAGGACGCGGGAAGAGGCACGGGCTTCAAGCTCGGGCCGAAGATATAGTTGGTCGCTCCGATGATGATGAAGGTTATGGCAATCGTCATCAGAGCGTGCACAAGAGCGTCTGTGGTCCGATAAATACGCCGATAGACTAGTTCCAGCGGCATAATCGCTGCGACGGTAACAGCTACGGCCGCAGCGATGGCTACACCGTAGCCGAGCCCCAGGTCCCGAATTGCGTAGGAGGCGACATACCCCCCAATCATCGCAAAGGCGCCGTGTGCCAGGTTGGCGACCCGCATCAGACCCATTGTGACCGACAGCCCGATGGATATGATGAAAAGCACCATGCCGTAGGCAAGAGCATCAACGGCGATACTCAGTATAATCTGACCCAAAGACCTGATCCTCAGCTACATTTACGTGCTGATAAGTTCACTTCGGACTAAGGAGCCCCGCCTCCGGGACATCCGGGACGGTGGCAATCTCCTTGTTGACGTATTTTCCGTCGACCTTTTCGACAATCCGCAAATAGATGTTTTGGCGGACGTGCCGAGTCTGTGGGTCAATCGTCACCGGACCACGGGGGCTGGTCCACGACATGCCCTTGACGGCGTCCACCGCCTTGGCGGCATCCCTTTTTGTCCCTGTCGCCTCGACCATTTTTGCGATGACACGCATGCCGTCAAAGGCGCCCACAGCAGTGAAGGTCAGTTCGTCAGAGTTCCCAATTGCTTTGGTTGCCGCAGCAACGAACGCTTTATTTTCAGGGCTGTCGTGTGAAACCGCATAGTGAAACGTTGTTAGCGCACCGACCGCGGCCTCTGCCAACGCCGGCAGCGAAGATTCCTCGGTCAGATCTCCTGGGGCCAAGAACTTGATGCCTTGAGCATCGAGGCCCGCGTCGCGATAGCTTTTCAGCAGCGACACCGTGGTCGGCCCAGCCGGCACAAAACCGAACAGAGCGTCAGCTCCGGAATTCTTCACGCGCTGCATGATTGGAGCGAAATCAGTCGTTTGCAGCGGCATCCGGATCGTTTCCGTTATCTGCCCGCCTGACGATTTGAATGCCTTGCCGAAGGCATCCTCCGCATCGATACCGGGACCGTAATCACTCACGGCCGTGACGACCTTTTTGATCCCGCGCTCGGTCGCAACCTTGGCGAGCGGCGAGCTTGTTTGAAACTGAGTGAAAGAGGTCCGGACGACGAGGGGGCTTTTCTCTGTGATCGCGAGCGTCGCCGCGTTAAAGATCACGAGCGGGGTGTTAGCCTGCTCAAGGATCGGTGCAATCGAGAAAGCGTCCGGAGTGGTATAGACGCCGCCCAGGATTCCCACTTTTTCACGCACAATCAACTCTTGGGCGAGCGCCTTGGCCTTAGCAGGATCGGGCACCGGAAGGTCGCGATAGACGATCTCGATCTCGTCGGCGCCCGCCGTTTTGCCGTTAATGGCGAAGTAGGCATCGATACCGGCCTTGAAATTCTTGCCATGCACGGAATACGGGCCGGAAAATGGGCCGATAATCCCCACCTTTACCGTGGCAGCGTAGATCGGGGCGCTGCCAAATGCGAACCCGACAGCAATAACTGCGCTTAGGAGATTTCGTGCCATAGTTAATTCCTTCCCCGTTTTGCGGCGACCTGACGAAAGGTCGTCTTTTTAATGTTTGAATTGTCCGGTCAGAGCAGTAGGCCGACGTAGTTTTCTGCAAGAACCGTCTGGGCCGCTTGCGACGACACCAGATAATCACGCTCTGATTTCTGAATCCGGCGATCGAATGAGTTCTGTCCCGGGAACGTATGCAGCAGTGTTGTCATCCACCAGGAAAAGCGCTCGGCTTTCCAGACTCTGGCGAGTGCGCGAGAGGAATATACATCCAATCCCGCGTCGGATTTCTCGCTATAGTGCTCAATGAGCGCTTCGAAGAGATACACCGCGTCGCTTACGGCAAGGTTCAGTCCCTTGGCGCCAGTCGGTGGAACAATATGCGCGGCGTCGCCGCATAGCATCAGGCGGCCGAACCGCATGGGCTCCGCAACGAAACTGCGGAGCGGCGCGATGGCCTTTTCAACTGAGGGGGCCGCAACGATGGCGTCCGCGGTCTCCGGATCGAGACGCAAACGTAGTTCTTCCCAGAAACGCTCATCCGGCCAGTTCGCGATGCTCTCATCGATCGGGACCTGTAAATAGGACCGGCTTCGTGTAGGTGTTCTCATCGAAAAAAGGGAGAACCCACGCGGATGCGCGGCATAAACTACATCTGACGAAGCTCGCGGCACGTCCGCCATCACACCGAGCCAGCCGAATGGATAGGGTCGTGTCTCGGAAGTGGTAGAAATTGTCTGGCGGCGTAATCTCCGGGTGAACCAACACCCACCCAACCGGCGGCTGCAACCGCCAGGGAGATCACGCCATGAAGCAGAATATCGACAACTCGTCCTTTTCGCTACTGCCCGACGCAGGCGGGTATGATCCGATCGAGGATCGCCTTCGGGCGAATGTCCGAGCCACCATTGAGGCCATGTTCGAAGAGGAACTGGCCGACTTTCTTGGACGGCTTCGTTACGGCCGCGGCAACGAGCGGGCCAAGGGCTACCGCCACGGGCATCGCGATCGGCAGCTGACCGGCACATTCGGCACTGAGACGGTGCGGGTTCCTCGTGCCCGGATCGAGAACGAGGCCGGCAAGATCACCGAATGGCGCTCGAAGGCACTGCCCCGCTACAGGCGGCTGACAAAGAAGGCCGAGGCCCTGATCGCGGCGGTCTACCTGGCCGGCACCAACACGCGCCGGGTCAAGCGGGCGCTGTTCGGACTGTTCGAGGGGGCGGTGAGCAAGGACGTGGTCAGCCGGGCCTGGCGCAAGGTGAAGGTCGATTGGGACGCCTGGTCCACCCGCGACCTGGCCAAGGAGGATATCGTGCGGCTCATCCTCGACGGCACCGTCATCAAGACCCGGCTGGACCGCAAGGCCACCAACATCTCGGTGCTGGCGGCGATCGGTGTTCGGCGCGACGGGCAAAAGGTGCTCCTCTCGATCAGGAACATGGGTGGCGAAAGCACGGCTGCCTGGAGCCAGTTTCTCAGCGATCTGGATGCGCGGGGCCTGCCGCGGCCCGAGTTCGTGATCGTTGATGGTGCCCCCGGCCTTGAAGCCGCGCTTGTGGCGCTCTGGGGCGAGGACCTGCCGATCCAGCGCTGCACGGTTCACAAGCACCGTAACCTGCTCGGCCACGCCCCCAAGCGCCTGCACGACGAGTTGAGCGAAGACTACCGCGACATGATCTACGCCGACACCGCCGCCGAGATCGAGACGCGTCGCAAGGCTTTCCTGCGGAAGTGGAAGCTGAAGTGCCGGGCCGTGGCCGATAGCCTGGAAGAAGCGGGAGACCGGCTCTTCAGCTTCACCCGCCTTGATCTCTCGCAATGGAAGTCGGCAAGGACCACCAATGCCATCGAGCGCCTGAACGAGGAATTCCGGCGCCGCATCAAGACCCAGACCGTGCTGCCCTGCGCTGAAACCGTGCCGATGCTGCTCTGGGCGCTCTTGGCCTCGGGCCAGATCCAGATGCGAAAAGTCGATGGTTGGGAAACCCTCTCTCAGCCTCTCGTGCCGATGTCCCTTGACATCGCGGCCTGACTGAAGCCAACGTTACATGACCGGAGCCCGCTGCTCGGCAATTTCCACCACATTCGCGACACGACCATGGATAGACGCGTTCGAAAGTCTCGATCGCACTCTTAGGCACGGAGGCCCGGCTGATGCCGTGGAACCCATCGCAGCCAAGAATGAACTCGCAGGCGATCTCACACTCCTGCCCGTCCTTGCGATAAACCACCCGGGGCTTGTGGGTCGCGAAATCCTTCAAAGCCACGACTTCAGCTTCGTAGATCGTCGTTCCGCCTGTCGCTTCTCGTGCATCGGTCAGGTCCCGAACAACTTCCGTCTGCCCGTAGACCGTGACCTCACGACCGGTCAGGGCAGTGACATCAATTCGATGGCGGCGGCCGTCGAAGCTTAGCGTAATTCCATCATGAACAATGCCTTCGGCTTTTACACGGCGGCCCACCCCGATCCGATCGAGAAGGGCAACTGTATCCTGCTCGAGGAGACCCGCTCGAACGCGAGAACGCACTCGGTCGCGGCTCCTGCTCTCCAGGATGATATTCTCGATTCCAGCACTATTGAGCATGTGGCCTAGCAAGAGGCCTGCCGGTCCTGACCCGATTATGGCGACTTGGGTGCGCATCCGTGCTCCGGTAAGAATTTGTTACAAGGCCAAAGGGCTGACGAAAGCGTTAGCCAGAGGCTTCCTGACCAAGCCGGGGGGCGTCGAGCTTGAAAAACACCGTCTCAGCCTCGCCTTGGAAATGGATATCGAAACGCAAAATTCGAGAGTTCGCTGGGCGAGCCACCAGAGTGTCCCGCCGCATCGCTGGCACCCTGTCCAAGATGGGGTCTGTCGCGTTGAGCTCCGGCTCGTCGGGGAAATACATTCTGGTAACGAGTTGCCGCGCAAGACCGCGACCGAAAACCGCGACGTTAAAATGCGGCGCCAAGACGCGCCCATCGGAGAGCTTCGTTTGTACGGGCTTCTCAAGCACGACCTTATAGCGCCCATCCTCAAGAGCACGAGCACGAACCGACTGAGCCGCAGACCAGAATTCGACGAAAGCCTCGAAAGCGATCGGCCTCCCCTGACCGTCGAATAATTGGCCTTCAACCTCGACCGCATCATCAGCGGCCGGATCTACGGACCACTCAAGGCCTTCCCGCATCAGCGCAAAGCCAAACAACGGTCCCGAGGTCTGGGAAGGGGTCAGAACCTTATTCATTCGCGATCTTCCAGAGGAGTTGCGCCTGATCCGCGAAGAACGATGTCGAACCGGTAGGCCAGCGCCGACTCGTTCCTACCTGCCGGAGGCGTTGAAGCGATCAATGGACTTCTGGCGACAAGGCGCCCAGTTTCGTCCATTGGCGAGGCCGCGTTCGCAGTGTTTATGACGTCAATGACCGATGCCGCATCCTCAAGCTTCGCAATAAGTCGGTCCTGCCCGCGAACATCCGGGATGCCCAAAAGCATCCGGTCCTGGCGCAGCAACGGGTCGCCTTCAAAATACATCTGCGTGATGAGTCGGCTGTCAAAACCCGCGCCGTAGAGGGAGAAGTGGATATGGGCTGCACGCCAGCCCTTTTCGCCCGTACGATAAAACGTCGGGTAGGCCCCCGGACGGATAGTAACGAGCCGGTATCGCCCTTCGAAATCGGTTAGGCATCGGCCAGCGCCAGTGAAATTCGGATCGAGCGGAAATCCCCATAGGTCGATGGGATCCACGTAGCGGCCAGCGGCGTTGGCCTGCCACGTTTCGATGAGTGCATTTCTCACCGGCCGCTCGTCGCTGTCAGTCACTCGCCCGAAGATGATGATCCGCTCGCCTAGCGGCGAAGCGCTGTGCTGGCGAGTTAGGTCATGATCGAGCGGCCCGACCTTCAACTTCTCGAATACTGGACCCTGCACATGGTGGAACCAACCACGTGGCAATTGGACGATCTGCTTGAGCGGCGCTCGAAGCACCGTCACCTCATAATTCGGATCGTAGTACGGAGGATCTACATCCTGGTACATGGCGGCGTCTCCCGACCTTTGAATGCCCGGCGATCACGGCGAGGTCTTAGACCGAATATAAGCTCAAGCGAGCATTTCCAAAATTTATTGTTTTCATTATGCCATATCCAAAAAACTATGGACTCGACTCCTCGGAGGCCGCAAACTGGGTGGTTGGGCGGATCGACGGCATTGCTTAGGTATGCGTGTGGCGACGCCGGCTGTTGGGTAAGCGATGTCCGGGCGGCACCTTTGCGGCAGGGGTCTGAGGGCCGATGTTTGAAGCCTCACAGGGCTTCGACACATGACGATTTCAGAGCTTACGCTTAACTCCAGCGCCGACGAGCCGGTTCGCCGGTTCGAGGTTTTCACCGGTGCTGGACGCCGACGTGACTAGTCGGACGACGACAAAGCAAGGATCGTGGCGGAGAGCTACGAGCCGGGCGCGACGGTGAGCGAGATTGCGCGCCGCCATGCCTTGTCTCCGCAGCAGCTTTTCGGCTGGCGGCGTCTTTTCCAGCGAGCAGCCGAGCCGGCATCATCGCCGATGTTCGCGCCTGCAGCGGTCGATGCAGTTCGTTCGGAACCCGAGACTGTGAGGCAGCCGGCCACGCGTTGTCGTTGCATTGTCGCCAGGCCGAGCGCCGGGATCGAGATCGAGATTGACGGTGTCTGGACCCCCTCCTATCGGTACAAGTCTCCCGCACGGGCGCAGTTCCTTACCTTTCGGCATGGAGCCTCGCTGCGAGGTTGCCTATTCGATGCGCCCTGCCGCGAGCCTGTCGGCATGGGCAGAGTCTGACTGCTCCTTATGGAAGCCGAAAAAGTGCAATGCCTTCTCTAGATCCTTCAGGGCCGGCGCACGTGCAGCCTAAACGGTCTTTGATAATCTAGAGCACCCCCCAGGCCCGATAGCGCTTTCGGCCGGTGAGTTCGCGCGGCAGGCTGGCCCCGAGCTGCTTCAGCATCGCCTCGACCGCCTGCGGCGAGACCTGCAGCCGCGCCGCCGCGAGCTGCACGGTGACCAGCGGCGAGGCGACGAACAGGTCGACCAGCTCGGCCAGTTTCGAATTCCCCCGCCTGCCCTCACATTTCCGTAGCATCACGTCCCGCGCCAGCGAGAGCCGGTCGAGATCGGCCTGCCCGAACGCCGCGGTCTCGGCAAAGGCGCCGAGCAGCCCCGCGACCCGGGCACTGAGCGCCAAATGCGGGCTCCAGCGGAACTTCCCCCGCCTCAACCCGACCCCAATCACGGGCAAATGCGCCGAACCTAATCCCTGCTGGCGCAACACGGTCGCTGCGAACGCAAAGCCGAGCTCGCCGGCGCGTTCCGACGGCTCGAGCCAAAGCCAGGCATCGAGCGCCAGCGCCGCCGCGAGCGCGGCCGGCAGTCCCCTGCCCTCTTCCAGGATGGCGAGCCAGCGCTCGAACCGCCCGGCGGCGTCGTAGCCGGGATCGCGCAAGGTCAGGCTTTTCCGGCCTTGGTCGGAGGACAGATCGTTCCAGCTGTCGAGCTTTTTGCGGGTGCGCGCCAGCAAGGCGTCGATCTCGGCGAAAGCCGGATCGGCGGCGTGCTCGGGCTCATCGTCGATGTCGACATCCTCCGTGTCCGTCGGGACCTCATCATCGTCGCCGCCGAGGTAGCCCAGCTCCCACGGTGCCGAGAGCCTGTTAGTGGCAGCCGGCGCACCCCCGCGCCGCTTGCTCCCTTCCGGTTGCTGGGGCTCCGTGAGGCCGAGCCGTTGCCGGAGGGTGCTGGGGCTCAGCACCTCGGCCGGCTCGCGCCGCGCCAGGCGCCGGCGCTCGTTGAGGATGGCGGCGGCGCGAGTGATCTCGTGGGTTGGGCTACGCACATCCATGCCGGCGTCGCGCAGGACGAGGTCCTCGAGCGGACAGAGCCTGCCGGCAAGCGCGATCAGCGCCTGGGCCTCGAAAGCGTGGCCGCGCTGGCGCACGCCTTCGCCCAACGCCGGCTCGGCGCGAAGCAGGCGCTCGTCGCAGCGGGCGAGCGCGACTGCGACGCTTTCTGCGACCGAGGCGAAGCCGCAAATGAGAGCCTGGCGCTCGGCGCGAGTGAGTTTATAACGTTCTGAATTCACGCACTTTAGCCTACCTTAACCAATCTAAATTGCAACTTGCTTGTTTCACTTCGATCTCCGTGAATCGGTACATATCACTATCGATAATTACCTCTTATCGATAGCGATGGACTTAGCGTTGGAAATCGACGATTCTGGCGCTCCAAATCGTCGCCGGCGCCCTCAGCCGGGCGTCCGGTCGACGAGAACGGCCCTGACGAACCCCAGCCGGAGCGCCCCATGACCGCCTTGCTCTCGGCCGAATCCGAAACCCGGCGCGCCCTGCAGCTCGATGCGCTGTCGGCGATCCTGCCGCTGGAACGGCGCGACCAGCTCGCCAAAATCCTGACCGACGACGATGTCGCGACGCTGCGCCACCTGGCCAAGCAGGGCATGGGCGAGAATTCCCTGCGCGCCCTCGCCTCCGACCTGGCCTATCTCGAGGCCTGGGCGCTCGCGGCGACGGCTGCGCCGCTGCCCTGGCCAGCACCGGAAGCGCTGGCGCTGAAGTTCGTCGCGCAGCACCTCTGGGATCCGGCGCAACGCGAAACCGATCCCGGGCACGGCATGCCCGAGGAGATCGCCACGGCCCTGCGGCTGGATGGTCATTTGCGCGTCGCGGGCCCGCACGCGCCGTCGACGGTGAGGCGCCGATTGGCCCATTGGGCGACGCTACACCGCTGGAAAGGCCTTTTGGGCCCCTTCGCCGCGCCAGCCTTGCGGACCGCCATACGCCTGGCGGTGCGAGCCAGCGCCCGGCCGCGGCGGCGCAAGAGCCAGCGCGCCGTCACCCGCGAGATCCTCGACCGCTTGCTTGCGGCCTGTCGCAGCGATCGCTTGAGCGACACGCGCGATCTGGCGCTGCTGCTGATAGCTTTTGGCTCAGGCGGTCGTCGCCGCAGCGAAATCGCGCGATTGCGCGTCGAACAGCTTTCGGAGGAGGCGCCGGTCCCGCTCGATCCCGAGGATCTCAATTCCCCGCGCCTGCCCTGCCTGGCGATCACGCTCGGTAGAACCAAGACGGCAATGGCCAATGACGATGCGCGCGTCCTCATCGTGGGGCCGCCGGTCGAGGCCCTGCGCGAATGGCTCGAGCGCGCCAATATCAGCAAGGGCGCGGTGTTTCGGGCGATCGACCGCTGGGAGGGTCTCTCCGACCGCGCCCTGACCCCGCAGGCGGTCAACCTGATCCTTAAGCGCCGCTGTGCTCTGGCCGGGCTCAATCCCTGGGAATTTTCCGCCCACGGTTTGCGCTCCGGCTACCTGACCGAGGCCGCCCGCAACGGCGTCTCCCTCCCCGCGGCGATGCAGCAATCGCAGCACCGCTCCGTCCAGCAGGCCGCAAGCTATTTTAACGACGCCGACCGGCATCTCAGCAAGGCGGCGCGCTTGACGCTTTAGCGCGGGGATCACACAGCTTTCGTCCGGGCTCGCCCTCGAGGATCACAGATGACCGAAAAGTCGAAACAGCGCCGCGACGCTGACAAGGCCTTTCTCAAGCTGCAGGCCCCGGAGAAAACTGGCGATCGCGCTCCCTCCGCAAGCCAGATCGCAGACCGGGCTCGGGACGCCAACACCGCCCGGCTGAGAGAGTTGCGCCTGCAGAAGGAAGCCCAAGAGCGTAAGGCTGCCCCCTCACCCAACCCCAAGGCAGGCAAAGATCGGAAACCTGATTGAGGCGGTGCAACAGCCAGGTGACACGGTCGAGGACCGCGAGCCTTTGCCTTCAGCGCGAAACCATCTCCAGACGTGGCCGCGTTCCAAGCACACGCCGATTGGCGGGACGCGTGACGAATTCATCCGAGGTCTTCAGCGCCGCCAAGACACAGGGCCGCACATAGGCGCGCATCTCGACACGCCATTGTTCGGTCATGGCGTCCCAGCGGAACTGTTTTGGATCGCGCACGGACTCGTGCAGTGCTTTTGCTGCCGCCTCAATAGCCTCCAAAGCGCGAAGCTGATCCATCACCGCCCCCTACTCAACCCAACCGGACACACTATGGAACGCTCCGCATTCCAAGCAAAGCGAAAGAGGCCGAACTCTGCTGATTGAGCGCTGCACGTTGAGCGTTCTTGCCTCGACCATCCGACTTCTACCCTCACGCCCGTTGCTTTTCGCGTTTCCGGCTGCCTATCAGCGCCATCAGCATCGGCCCGAGCGAAAATTCGCCGGCCTCGGCTCTTCGCGTCAGCCCGCGCAGATAGCCGCCGGCGCTGTTGATCGCCTCCCCCCGCTGTAGAATGGCCGCCACCACGATCGCGGCCTCGATTTCGCCGAGCGCGCTTTGCGCCTCAAACCAGGCGCTCGGACTGATCCCCAGCATCGGCCGGACGACGGCAACAGCGGCCGCGAGATCGCGCCAGTTCGCAATGCCCCCGCGGCTATAGTCGATGATGTCGGGACAGGCATCGAGCACCATTCCCAAGGGATAGGTCCGTTCCGGCATTCTCGCCGGTTCCGGTTCGATCTCGACAATCGCCCCCCTGCTTTCTGGAAAGCGAGGTTCAAGATCAGTAAGGGAGTCTGGGTTTGAATTCTGTATGTGACGCTCAGAATGAGACTCATTGCCGCTCATATTCTGAGATTTGATATGATCTTCCAACAGGATGAGCACTTCGTCGGCCAGCAGCGAAAGCTCCTCGGCGATCGGCTCGAGTACCAGGCGCGTGGCTGAGCGCGGAATCCGCCCGACAATGCTCCTGTACAGCGCATGGATCTCCATCCAGTCGGCCGGGCCCTGCCCTCCCCGCCGGGTCGGCACGCCCTCCTCCAGCCCCGTTGCGATCATCTTGGCGATATCGCGCCGGCAGATCGTGATCCGCTCGCGCACCAGCTTGAGTGCCCGGTCCTCGGCCAGGACCTCTTCGGCCAAAACCTCGAACTCCTCGGCGCGAACAACCAGCGGCGACAGGTCGAACCCAAAGGCGAGCTCGATCTCCCCTGCCCTGTCCTTCCGGGCATAGCGCTTGCCGTTGGGGCTATCGCGACGGACGATCAGCCCGCAGTCGACCAGGACAGCGAGATGGCGCCGCAAGGTCGCCGCTGGCATGCCGTGCGCGCGCAGGCAGAGCTGCTGGTTCGATGGGAAGACCACCAGCCCCTCGCCGGTCAGGACGGTCTCAGGATGAAACGTCAAGAGCGCGTCGAGCACAGCCAACGCCCGCTCGGTCACGCCAAGGCTGTTCTTGGCCGTGCAGATCGCGCGGAAGACGTTCCATTTGTGAACCGCCTTCTCCGGTGGGCGTGTTTTCGCGACCACCTGGCTGGCCACATGGGCAAGCGTCAGCGATCGCCGCCCAAAGGGCGTCGTTGGAATGTGCGACTGCATTTTCTTTCACCTATCGTTAGGCAAAAGAAATCCGCTCGCCGGAACGGCGCTGAATCCTCGACAGGACTCTTGACTGCGATTCGTGGAAGTGCGATTCTGCGTTTGCTTAGGACACAGAGAAGGGCTTCCGGACGTCGTTTCGGGGGCCTTTTTCTTTTGCGGGCTAATCTCCGTTTGTGGGGGTACCCGCCCGACCTCTGAAGTCGTCGTAAAGACGGTCCAGGTTATCGGACAAATAGCTGCCGAACGCCTTCGCGTCCGGCCCTTTGGCTTTAATGGCCAAAGTAAATTTCTTTCCCTCAGCCAACATCTCCGCTGCGAGCGTCCCGTCGCGCGGTGCCCAGCTTTGCTTGTTCGGCTCGCTCCGAGTCCGGCTCTGCTTGACCTTGAGCCGCCTTTCGACCGCGACGAACCGCGCGTCGGTTGCAAGTTCCGCAAAGCCTTCAGCGTCGACCACTCCGACAGCCGTGTCATAATTGGATGGCCGCTCGAGGAGCAGCTTCAACTCATACCAGCGGTCTCGGCCGATGCCTTTAGCGGGTCCAATTGCTCGCAAGACCTTCTCAGGAATGCTCGCGACGGCAAGCATCTTTGACAAGGTAGTCCGGTCCAAGGCGAGGGCCGTCATGACAATCGCATTGTCCTCGTCGTAGCGCAGCTTCGCCAGCTCGGACGCGTACAATGCCTTCTCGATGAACGAGAGGTTCGCGCGCGCCGAATTCTCCTGACCCTGGGCAACGACGTGCTCGCGATCCTTCATCTCCTTGATGACGGCCCGAACTTTCCGGCCGAGCAGCTTGGCGACTTTCAGGCGGCGATGACCAAAAACCACCATGTAGCGCTCGGCCGCGCTTGGATGCGGCCGCACCAGAATTGGGCTGTCCTGTCCGCGCTCACGGATAGCCTCCAGAATCTCATCGAACTCCTGTTCGTTCTCTTCGAGGCGATCCTTGACGAAGGATGGATCGATGCTGTCGGGATCAAGCTCGACGATCGGCTCGCCTTCCATGAGCTTGTCCGCGCGCGCCGTAATTTCATTGAGTGAATTGAGGAATGATTTGGACGCACCTTTGACCGTATAGTCGAGAGCTGGGTGCTCCTCGGGTGGAGCGTCACTGGCCAACAGGTTCGCGAAGGGGTTTTTACGAGCCACTCGGAACCCTCCTCATTTGAGACATGTTATTGAAACACGGGCGTTTTTTGCCAGTATTTACGGCAGTCAACATCACAACCGCCCCCACGCTTGGTGGATAAGGCCTTGAACCTCAAAATTGACCGCGTCCATGCACTCGATCGCACGGTCATAGGTTTCTCGGGTGAAGTTTGCGCGCTCCACCTCATACAGGGTCTGCTTAGTCAACCCGGCATCCGAGATGGCGGTCGATTTGACCATCTGAGCCTTCAGCATCTCGGCTGCGAGCATGCTTTGCATGAGGCCTAGCATCTCGACCTGCGGCACATCCGTAGGTTCAAAGCGCGTGATCAGGTAGCGGAGCCAATCCATGCGGACCTCAGCGCCGGCGTCCTTAATGGTTTTGGCGATATTCCCAAGCATCAACAGAAACTGACTCATGGACATGAGGTCGAGCATTTGCGGATGAACGGTGATGAGAACCGATGTCGCGGCGATCAGCGCCGTCAGCGTGAGGTAGCCGAGCTGCGGAGGGCAGTCCACGACAACGACATCGTAGGAGGAATCGACTTCCTTTAGCGCGTTACCGAAACGGGTGAAAAACCGCTTGCCCTCAAGCGAATTCTGCATCGCTAGCGGCGTGTCGTACTCGTATTCCTGAAGCTCCAGATTTGCAGGGATCACATCCAACGAAGGAAAGTTCGTTGACATGATTACATCGCGAATCGACTTGCGCTGATCATCGTAGCGGATCGCGTCATAGAGTGACGGGTTCTTGTCAAGTTCCGGCTGAAAACCGTACAGCGCTGATAGCGAAGCCTGGGGGTCAAGATCGACAGCCAGAACACGATGACCGGTCAGTGCCAGGTGCTGCGCCAGATGGGCAGTCGTCGTGGTCTTGCCCGAGCCGCCCTTGAAGTTAACAATCGCGATAACCTGCAGCTTCTCGCCAGGCTTGCGATGTGGGACATATTTCTTGACGTCCGACCGACCGTTCTTGTCGAGATATTGCCTGAGTTCGAGCATCTGTTCTGCGGTATAAAAACGGCGGCCACCAGCACCTGTGAGCGGCTCGGGCCCTTTCCCTTCGAGATGGAGACGCTTGAGATTGTTCGGGCTAACCCCAAGATAATGGGCGACCTCGGCCATCGGAAAACGCCGCAGCGTTTTCTTCGCGTTCGGAGGAAATTTCTCTTGGCGAAGCTGGTTAAGCTTCCGCGAGATCTCTGCACCCTGTTGCAGGATTTTGTCGTCGAATTCGAACGGTGCGAGCGCGTTCATGCTTCGGGGTGCCTCGGAGGAAATAGCGCTAATATAGCCGCATTGGCTGATTTAGCGCCAGTATGTCCGATTCCCTTCTCCGTGCAAGAAAAATGGCGTTAATGAAAGGTTAACGTCGACCTTTCGAAATCCTAAGGGCGCGCACCGGGAGGCGGATTCAAGCCATTAAACCAGCCACATAGGAGGTTTCTGCCCCGGGAAGGGGACTTGAACCACTACTACTTCCACCAGTGTCAGAGCGCTGTTCTTCCGGCTCCCTGCATCGTCTGGACGCCCCCTACACCGCGACTCACGATAGCGTCCGTCAACGTGGTGTAATTTCGGGTGTGGGACCGGGCCGTCATGATCAGGCGGCCTTTGGCGTAATCTGAAGGGGCCTTTCGTCCTCGATCGCTGGTGTGTTGAGGTCCGCCATGGCCTCGACCTGCATGTATCGATGCTGAAGCTGCCACTCGTCGTTGGCTTCGAGCAGGACGGCTCCGATCAGGCGGACGATGCTGTCGTCGTTGGGGAAGATGCCGACGACATCGGCGCGGCGCTTCACCTCCTTGTTCAGCCGCTCCAGCGGATTGGTGCTGTGCAGCTTCGAGCGATGCTGCGCGGGGAAGGCCATGTAGGCGAGCACGTCGGCCTCTGCGTCATCCATGAAGGTTCCCAGCTTCGGCCATCTGGCTCGGAGTTGGTCGGCGACGTGCCGCCAGGTCTGCACGGCACTGTCGTGGTCGGGCTGGATGAACGCCTGTCGGATCGCGGCGGCGACCATGGTGTGCTGGCCTTTGGGAACGTAGGCCAGCGCATTGCGCATGGCATGCACCCGGCATCGTTGCCATGTCGCGCCGAGCACGCGCACAAGAGCGGCCTTCAGCCCTTCATGGGCATCCGAGATGACCAGCTTGACCCCGGTCAGGCCCCGGCGCACCAGATCGCGCAGGAAGGAGGTCCAGAACGGCTCGGCCTCGGAGGGGCCGATGTGAAGGCCGACGATCTCTCTTTTTCCGTCAGTATCGACGGCGACCGCGATTATCGCCGCGACCGAGACGATGCGCCCGCCCTCGCGCATCTTCAGATAGGTGGCGTCGAGCCACAGATAGGGCCAGTCGCCGGACAACGGGCGCTTGAGGAAGGCGTTCACCCGCTCGTCGATGTCCTTGCACAGCTTCGACACCGACGATTTCGAGATGCCCGTCATCCCCATGGCCTGCACCAGTTCATCGACCTTGCGGGTCGAGACGCCGTTGATCCAGGCTTCCTGGATGACGGCGACCAGCGCCTTCTCCACCGTCTTCCTCGGCTCCAGGAAGCCGGGGAAGTAGGCTCCGCTGCGCATCTTCGGGATTTTCAGGTTCAGCGTGCCGAGCCGGGTGTCGAGCGTCCGGTCACGGTAGCCATTGCGCCAGGTCTGCCGGGCCTCGCCGCGCTCGTAGCGTCCAGCCCCGATCAGGCCATCGACATCGGCCTCCATGATCAGTTGCAGGACGCTCTCGGCGATCGTGCGCAGAAAATCAGGGTCGCCGCTCTTCGCCGAAAGCTCGGCAAGCGCTAATCTGTCCTCGGTCATCGGGTTCTCCGTTTCGGTCAGGTCGAAGTCTCGCAACTCCACCTTCTCAAACGGACCCGGTGCCCACACCGGCTCAGGCCAAAAACGCAGCGCATTCTCCACCGCCGTTTCCACCGAAAGCGCTCCCCGAAATTACACCACCTCCTCGGACGCTACCCGACTCACGCGCTCCTATCTGAGAATCGCATTCATAATTTCATTCGTTGCACCACCAGCGTGATGTCCTTCCGGCCTCCGAGTTTGGGCGAATTCGGACGCATGTTCCGACGTCCTCGCCATGACGAATGGCCTTCAACAACTGGTGCATCCAGTTCAATCGCGGTAACGTGGCGCTCGAGGCAGTACGCGCTGCCTCGGGGCGTCGAAACCCCTCGTTAACGGTTGGTGTCGGCCGTGACGGCACCAAACTCCTTGACCCTATGGTCGGGGAGCCTGTGGCGTATGCAACAGGTTCACCGAACTAAAGGCCATAGGGCCGTCTAACCACGTTTCGAACTCCCCGATCACCAAGAGTCAGCGAGGGATTGTTTGCGGGGGCGTACCGCAGACATTGCTCTTCGGGGAACGAAGACGTGGCGCAGGGTCGACCGCAGTCCAACGAGAGTCTCGCAATCAGGGCGATCGCAGCGCATCATTCCTATCTCAACGCTCTCGTCGCGTGGGAGCACGCTCTTCACGCAATGGAATGTGACCTCTGCCGGCCGCGTGACGCATCGGCGGACGACCTTGTTGAGATCGCCGACCAAGCGGAAGCAGAGAAGGAGCGCCGGCGCGTAGCCTTTCGAAATCTCACCGCGGAACTCGGCTGCATTCCGAGAGGGGAGGGGATCGCGCTTCCGGAGCAGGAACATGGATGCGCCTGTGCGGCGCGTGCCTCGGCGGCCGTTCTTCCATCACGACCGTGAATCAGCCGCCTCTGATCGATTCAAGCAATCAATTGGACCCAGCAGGAGGCGGATGGGAGGATTCGGCCGACGCAACATCGTGGGCCCGCAATGTCTCTCCTCCACATCCTGCTCGAGCTGATTGACCCCACGCAGAACATGGCGCGCTACTACGTGCTGTCGATCGAGCCGACGCTGTTTGGCGACAGTGCCCTGGTCCGCGAGTGGGGGCGTATCGGTTCATCCGGCCAGCGACGTAGCGAGCTCTTCCCGCAACCCAGCGACGCTCATCTCGCACTCGACACCTGGCTGAAACGGAAGCGCCGGCGCGGCTATCAGCAACGATCATAAGCCCCCAACTTGCGGCTGAGTCGCGGTCAAATTTTCTACTTGCAATGGTTATTTCTGACCATACCGGGCAAGGACTCGGTGTGGCGAACTCGGCGCCTGCTTCTCCTGCCGAGGAGTTCCGCGATGCTTATGGTCATTCCGGGCTCGGACATCAGCCGGCACGCTGCCCTGATGGATCGGGTCTTCCGCTTCCGCCATTCCATCTTCGTCGACGAAAAGGCCTGGGCCGATCTACGTAAGGTCGACGGCCGCGAGCGCGATAGGTTCGATGATGAAAACGCCATCCATCATGTCTGCCTGCGCGGCGACGAGATCGTCGGCTATCAACGTCTGCTGCCGACTACGCGACCGCACCTACTAACCGAGGTGCTTGGCGATCTCTGCCGTGAGCGATCGCCCCAAGGTCCTTGCGTCTTTGAATGGACCAGCTTCTGCGTGCGCCGGGCTGGCGTGACCTTCGACCTCGGCCGGACGGACCATTCCTCGAGCTTGTGCAAGGCGTCGTTGAGTGGGGTTTAGCCATCGGGTCGACACGGTCACGGTCGTGATCGACTAGCGCCTCATGGTCATCGCCATGCAGTTGCGTTTCTTTGTCCGGCCACTCGGCTTCCCGAAGAAGACCGGGCGGTATGAAGTAGTCGCGCTGCGGATGTCCTTCAATCGCGAGGGGACATTCGGTGCAAACCGCCGCGCTGTCATGGCCAAAGGTTACGATCAGTTGGGCTCAGGTGGACAACAACCCCAGTCCGCATCCCGCAGACTTCACGCCACGACGCCGCGCGGAATCCCCCACCCCCGGACTCTTTTGTCCCGATGGAGCCACTAGCAACGCGACTGCTTCTCCATGCGCTGCATGGGATATCAATCGTCGATGCCCCGTCATGTGTCTTACGCATAATGAACATCAGTAAAGCTGCATTGCAAAATAACCGGCGCAGGTCGATATCAGTGCCACGGTTGTTCTCAATGGGCTCCGCCACCTCCTCCCGGCGTCGACCCCGTTTCAGCCGTTCCCCTCCGAGATATTTGGCGTTTCGCCGAATGTTTCAAACTTTCAAGGCCGGCTCCCACAGGGACGCCGGCCCTTTTTTGCGCACTCCGTCATTCGTTCCGCAGCGGCTGCATGGAGCGCAGCCCTTTGGACGACATGACCGACCGGACCACCGCACATCTTCGGATGCTTGGGTCAGAGTGCGGTAAACGATCGTTTGCGGCGATATGGTTCTTGAACCCTGTCGTCGAAACGCTGTCGCGAGTTCATCAACGCCAGATAGTCGCCCGGTTCCATCGCCGCCGGCTCTCAGCTGCCGTTTCAGTTCAAACGACCTGCGGGAGAGGTCGACGACTAAGCTCTATGAATAATAGGGCCTGAGCGTCCAAAACTCGCATTGGCATGATATTTTGATATCGGACGACCATGCTGTCCGACTGTGCAATTCTGAGACAACCTGATGATCCCGAGGCCGAGAATGGACCCTCTTCCCGGTCTGTCCGAACCGGGAGTTGGCACCTTTTGGAGCAGGATATCATGATGGTCGGCACGAGGCGTGGAGCACCGAGGGCCCCGCCGACAGGGCGCTCGATATTGTTTTTATTAAAATGCTGGACATTGCTTAGCTTTCGAGTCATTCGCGCTGTGCTGTTGAACCTGGGCAAGGCTGCTCGAGCATGCTCGCTGAGGAAAACGCCCGAACATCGAATCTCGATCGACGCCCGTTCCTTTAACCGCGATTGGACACGGTTATGAGGAAAGCGTCGCCTTCGGGTGCGAAAACTTACAAGAAGCGCGAGCGCAGCGACGACCCGTGGCTGTCCTCGGTTCTGGCGCTTCGCCTGAGACAGATTGAGCGAACCTATCCCAGCCACGAGGAGTTCGTAAAAGCATCGCGGCTTTCACGCAGCACGCTTCTCTTGTTGCGCTACGGTCGCGGCAATCCAACGCTGAAGACGTTGAGCACGCTGGCAGATGCGTTCGGTGTCCCGGTCTGGAGCCTGCTTGGAATCCGTGAGGATCGCGTCCGAGACGACGTCGAATCCTTCGGGCTTCCGTATGACGGCATCTTCGAACTGCTGAACAAGGAAATTGGAGCGGACGCGCCCATACCTCAACCCTCCCGGAAGCAAGAAACGGGCAACAAAAGACGGAGCTGACGCACATTAATTGCGCGAACCGCACTGCTGCGTCTCGACTCGGTTCGTTTTCCCGGGTTAATTTATTGAGCCTGATCGCAAGTCGAGGCTCTATGACGATGCCTAGGAGAAAGCATGCCGATACGACCGATAGGTGGCTAAATAGTGTGCTTGCATTGCGGCTTCGGCAGATTGAGCGCTCTTTTCCCAGCTATTCGGCCTTTGCCGAGAAGTCCGGGATTTCGCGTCGGACGTTAGCGCTGCTGCGCAATGGAAAAGGGAATCCAAGCTTCGCGACATTGCTTACACTGGCGGCTTCGTATGAGGTTTCTGTTTGGAGCCTCCTCGGCATTCGCGACGAAACGGTCAGCAGTGGGGTGGAGTCGTATGGGTTCTCGACCGACGAGGTCGAGAACCTCTTGATGCACGAGCACTCGAACAAGCTCTTCAGGGACGATCAGGAAGATCAGCTGCCCGAGCGCTACGTCTCGAGAATCGAACCGCCTGACAACTAGGCTCAGGACTCATTGATTGAGCCAGAAGATGAAGGTTGCGGCGAAAGCGATGGCTGACAGGAAGGTGTGAGCACATCGATCGTATCGGGTGTGGATGCGGCGCCAGTCCTTGAGGCGAGCGAACATGTTCTCGATGCGATGGCGCTGGCGATAGAGCGCACGATCGTGCGGGATGAATATCTTGCGATTGATTTTCGAGGGGATGCACGGGTCGATGCCGCGTGCGACGAGTGCGGCTCTGAACCAATCGGCATCATAGCCTCTGTCGGCGAGCATGGTTTTGGCCGGCGGCAGGGCCTCGACCAAGATGGCAGCGCCCTTGAAGTCGCTGGCCTGCCCTTCGCTCAGCGCCAGTCGGAGCGGGCGGCCGCTGCCGTCGCAGACGGCGTGGAGCTTGGAGGTCAAGCCGCCACGGCTGCGCCCGATACATCGGGGTAGAGCCCCTTTTTGAGGAGGCTGGCGGCGGTGCGATGCGCCTTGAGATGCGTGGCGTCGATCATCAGGCGATCCGAACTGTCGCTATCGCCCGCCAGTTCGGCAAAGATCCGGTTGAATACGCCGAGCCTGCTCCAGCGGATGAAGCGGTTGTAGATCGTCTTGGGCGGACCATAGGCGGCTGGCGCGTCGCGCCATCGCAGGCCGTTGCGGATCACGAACAGGATGCCGCTCAGCACACGACGGTCATCGACCCGCGCGACCCCGTGCGATAGCGGAAAATACGGCTCAATCCGGCGCATCTGCGCCTCCGACAGAAGCAGCAAATCGTCCATGGCGACATCTCCTGACGCCATGGAATCAATCACCGCCCAAGCACGCAACCTATTTAATAGGTCCTGAGCCTAGATTAGCCGGGCGTGAGCAGACTACTCGGCGGGTACGTGGCCATTTGCGATCCGACGACGATGTCGGTCGCTGCGGGTGGGGGCGCGATCGCCGCGAGCTGCGCGCCGCCGGCGGATGATCCCGGCCCTCCCGCAACCTGGCTCGGGTTCGTGCCGGGCGTTGGGAAATCGCCCGGGCCGAGGCAGGCCGCCGGGTTGCCATTGCACCCTTGGGGAATTGAGGCTGTCTGGAGTCCTGCCACTCGACGGGTCACGTCGTTGGTCCAGTTGCGCCTCTGGTTCTCGGTGCTGCCGTTGTACCGATCCGCCAGACACCGGATGTTGTGATCGCCTCCGCAGGACCGGATGGCGTCCCTCAAGGTCGCCATGCCGCCGCGGATGTTGTCGGAAAGGCCATCGCGATTCATGCCGTATCCTCGCGCCGTGCCTTGCGTGAGCTGCATCGGGCCGCGGACGCCGCTGAACGATCCGGCGCAGGCTGACATCGCGCCCTCATGAGCCGACACGGCCAGCGCCAGGCGCGGATTGACGCCATATTCATTGGCTGCTTGAACGATCATCCCGGCATTGTTCGGGTTGCGATTGATGATGTCCTGCGTGCTGCCGTATTCCGGCAGGCCGAAGCCGCTCGGGCAGAGATCGGCGAGCTTCGTCTTCTGGCCGAGATCGCATGAGTTCGCATCTGACGTGTAGGCGTTCTGCGCCGTGGAGGATGTAGAGACCACAAGGGCCAGACAGAGCACGACAAGGGCATGCATCGTCAGAGACCCTTGCAGTAATTGTAGACGATGCCGTTGACGCGCAGCGACTGCTTCGTCAGCGGCTCGATCTTCAGCTTGACGCGCTCCTGCTCGGAGGGCGTGTCGTTCTCATGGCAGGTCGACTCATAGGTCGCGCTGCGCTCGTCGGCCGAAACGATCTTGCAGGTGCTTTTCGGCGGCGAGATGCCATTGGCATCGAGACGCAGCAGGCCGGCTTCGATGTATTCCGTACAGGTGTACTGCGCCGCGACATAGGTTCCGCGCGGCAGCGAGGGAAAGACCGGCTGCTGGGCCTGACCGGGGTCGGGCAGCGTGATAGTGCCGATAGAGAGAGCGAATGCAGCGAGCGTCGTCATGGCGAACCTCCGAGGACCTGAGGCCACGGCCCGGCCGCGGAGCGGCGCTGCGGTCAAGGCCGCGCGCAGCGCGCCCGCAGGGTTGCCTTGACCGCAAGGCGACGAGCCGCGGCACAGTGGACACTCAGGTTCGGTTCGGCTCGACGACGATCGCATGATGAACCTCCTCAGGATCGGGGAATGGGCACGCGGAACTGGCACTCGTCCGCGGCCTGGCCCTGGAAGACGATGCCGGCGCGGATCGTCCGGCTCTCGATGTCGTAGGCGGCGAGCGCGGCGTTGCGCACCATGTCGGGTGCGGAGCCGCCCTGGCTGGCCGCATATTCGATGAAGCAGCCTTTGCCGGCATCGGCAACGCGCGACTGTCCGTTCTCGTAAATCGCGAGCCGCATCGGGCAGCTCTTCAGGGTCGCGTGGCTTACGTCCCGGCGCAGGACCGTGCAGGTTGTGATCGTATGCAGCACCGACAGGACGACCACCCGTTCCGGGCTGCGGATCACGACGTGGCTCTCGGCAGCCGGGGCGTTCGCCACCAGGAAGCGCTTGTCGCCTTTGGCCTTGTAGGCGTCATTGTTGCGTCTGAGCTCGTCGGCCCAGAGCGAGGCATAGGGCAGGGCGGTTTCACCTGGGAGCTGCAAATCGGCATAGACGACTGGCCGCCATTTGCCGGGCTCTGTCGACGGCAACTGCGCCAGGCCCGGAGGCGACGAGAACAGCGCGGCGCCCAGCGCCATAGTCGATCGCGCGAGCATGGTCTCCCTCACAATTCGTCTTTGCTTAATATATTGAGCTGATGGTTGTCGAGCCGCAATGAAGGGCTGGTCGGTGAGGGGAGGTCGCTGGCCTCTCCGAGACCCGTTCGAACCCGATGCGGTAATGGCCTGGGCCGGCGTCCCGATCGGTGCAAGGGACTGGGGATCAGTAGCGGTCCCGCCAGGGTAGCCAACCGGAACTCTTGGGCGGGGAGGGCTCGTTCTCGACCCATGGCACCGTCTTGTAGCCGGGCCGGGGATCCTGAACCCGCCAGGCGCCTCGCCAGTAGTAGAAATTGAGCGGAACGCGCGCCAGGATCACCCCATCGGCGCCGATCAGATCGGAGGCGCAGACGACGACGGGACCGCGATAGGTTCGAACCCGGCCCGTCACACCGTCCAGGGCCCCCGGCCGACAGGCGAACAGGCGCACGCGATGGGCGAGAGCGTCAGGGAGATCGGCGGGCACGGCAATGGTCTCGACGCCTTCCTTGGTGACGAGGGTGCGGATCGGCACCGTGCCCCAGCGCGAGAGCCGCAATGCAGCGTTTGCCTGGTTCTGCGTAGGATAGCCTGCACGCGCAGTCATGATGGGCGGGAAGCGTTCATGGCCTGGGCCATATTCCTGTCGACCGCGATCGACCTGTGCCGGAGCAAGATAGGCGCTGGTGGTCGGCGACGAGATCTGCGAATCGCTGACCGATTGCGACGCGCAGCCCGCCAGCGCGACGGCTGCAGCCGATATCCCAATTTGCAAAGCGTAGCGGTGCATGATGATCAAATCCGTCACGGTTTGTTCGGAGGGCTGGCTTGCTGCCGGAAGGTCCACGGCATCTGAAAGGAACTCGCCCAGATGCCGCGATAGGCGGCGCGCGCATCCTTCTCGAGTTGAGCGTAGGTCGGAATCAGCCGGTCCTCGGGGGAGGGGAGAGTGATCGCGTGGCCGAGCTTGAGCATCTCGGCGGCCAGATCCGGAATCTCGCCGGTCGCACACCGCCCGAGCTTCAGGGTCTCGCTCTGCCGGATGGGAGTGCAGGCCACCCACCGGTTGAGGGTGACGTTGACGAGCCAGGCAGTCGCGACGACCCCACAGGGCCATGTCTGCTTGCCGAGAGTGGCGGTTTGGTTGAGATCACAGGCGTCGACGCCGTAGAGGCGATAGAGCTGCCTGGTTTCAACATCGCGAAAGGTCGTGCTGGTCACGACTTCGACGCGCATGGGAACCGTCGCGGTCGTGGACTGCGGCGAGTAGAGGTCGGACGGCTGAGGAGCCGCGGGCGCGCTCGCCGGCGCCAGTGGTGTCTGCGCGACGGAAGCTCCCGTCGCGAGGAGAAGCGGGGTAAGGCAACCGGTCAGAAAGCGAAGCCATCGCCTCATCCAAGCTGATCTCCCTTTCCGCGCGTGGGCAACGCTTGCCATTCGCGGCTCGCACAGATGCCGAACGAGCCAACGTTCCTGGCAGGACAGGCGCGAAGCGCCGCTGACAACTAGCGGCAGATGCGCATTCTCAAGGCCCCGGATGGACCGGAGACATTGCATAAAGCATCCGGCAGCGTTAGATCAATATATTAAGCGAGACAAGCAACAGGGTCTGCCAGGCAGGAGGGAGATCGAACGGTGGGGAGTGAGACGAAAGCCTCCCGCAACTCCGTCAAACTGCGAGTGATATCGGATGGATAAGCGTTGGCACCCGCACACCTACAATGAGATGAACCAGCCGGGGTTCAGGTCCGGTGGTGCTCCGAGCTTCGACGGAATCCTCGGATCTCTGCTGCTGCTCTTTCTGTTCGCCAGCGGCATCGGCATCGCCGCCGACACCATCGAGCGCTGGATACCTGGCCTTGGCTATGTGTTCGCCTTCTCCGTATTGGGACTCATCGCCTTGGCGCTCCTGCGCCGAGGCGTTCGCCTCGTGAAGACATTGATCATGGGATTCATGGATCGAAATTAGGCGACGAAGGCAGCGAGCAAACCGCGATCGCTTCGCGCATCACCAGCGCGCCGCGCGGCAACCCGCCTTCTCGGCGTCCGCCGGCGTGCAGAACCATCGCTTTCGATCCGACCCGTTCATGTGCACGGCGTCGTAAAAGCGCTGACCTGGTTGGTGGTAGATGCAGGAGCCATCCGCTTTGAAGTTTCCCTTGATCGCACACGCGCCAGCGGGGGCTCCCGCCTCCGAGAGCGAGTTGAGGAGAAGCTTCTGCGCACCGCCCGGAACACTGACGGCGCCATGGATCACAGTGTTGGTACTGCGGGAGCGCCAGTCCCACGGGGCGATAAAGGCGCCACTCCAGAGCCCGCGCCGGGCGGCGCGAGCTGCTTTCTCGTCTTCGACATAAGCAGAGGAATAGCGAACGAAGGAGAGCGCCCACCCATGTACGACCATCCAGCGGCCAACATCCTGTCCTTCGACCTGGCATCGCGCGACGTTTCGGCCGTACTGGTCGACATCGACGCTCGTGCAGGACCATGACCGCTGGGTGCCGAATGACGACAGTGCATTTCGGGCACCGAGGCCGCAGGTAGAGCGCTGGGCCGCCGCATCGAGGCAAAGCTGCTCCATCTCCGGCGCGTCGATCCCAAAAATCCGGATGCGCTGGTCGCCGATCTCGACGGTGTCACCGTCGAGGATCTTTGGAACGCCCCGGATCTCGGCAGCCGCTGCGATCGAGGTCAGGAGGAGACTGACGATCACCGTGATCGCGGGCTTGGCGAAGGTCATCGGGTGGCCTCGGACATCGGTTTGTGAAGCGCCTCACGCGAGATCGCGAAACATCGGGGACGGAGGAAAGCTGTGCTGACGCGATTCTCGATCGATCCACGATTGGGAATCATCGTGGCGACAATCCTGATCCTCGCCTTCGGTGGGTTCCGGTTGATCGTGAACTGGGACGAGGCGACGCTGTGGCGGGACCCGGGCCTGTTCGCCACGCTGTTCATCGGCGGGCTCTCCGGCCTGGCGCTTGCGCTCGGCTTCCTGATGCACCGACGTGCCGAAACGCTCACAGGGGACGACGGGAACCGGCCTCCCATCATCGAGCTGGAGGCGGAGCGGGGAGGGGAGCGCCCGAAGTAGCACCAGCACCTTCGCGAATCTGCCGGAGGATGATGGCGTTCGGGTCCGGCATGTCGGGAAACTGCCAGAGGCCAAGGCGCTCCTTCCGGGCGACGGCCTGCGCGACCAGATAGGGCTCGTGGACTGCTGCGCCCGCCGGATTGACGGCGGCAAAAGCCCATCCGCTGGAAATCAGGGCCGTGCCGAGATCGATTCTCGCGCCGGCCCCCGCGCCATGGCTGGGCTGCGCGACGCAAACCACGAAGCGCGTCTTCGAGACAGCCTGCCACCCCGCCGAATAGCAGAGCGGATTGAGGTCGCGGACGAGCGAGACGAGCATGGTCAGGCTCGCCTCGCCGCAATCGATCCGGGCGCCACTGCCATTGGTGAAGTGGGTACCGCGCAGGCAGGCCTGAACGCCGTAGAGCCGATGGGTTTCACCGGCATAGGTCCAGGTGTCGCCGGTCGTGAAGACCGCGCCTTTCGGGACGGCGAACCAGGGATTGGGGTTTGCGGGCTCTTGCGCAGGGACGCTGCCGGCGATCGAGAGGGCGAGCGCAAGGGCGACGCTACGGATCACGGCGCAGGAGAGTTGCGAAGCGGCACTCGCGTCGTGCCGTCCTGGCCCAGGATGTCGGTGGATTCGTCCGCCTTGTCCGGCTGCCCCGGCATGTTGGCCTCCGGACATTGCGGCCAGGGACGGCGGCTCGCAACGAGGGCGAAGGCCTTCTGGACCGGCGGAACGCAGTAGGGCACGGACGCCGATCCTTGCGGGTTCAACATGCAGAGAAGCACCGTACAGCCGAAGGTATCGGCCCGGGCGGCTGCTGCCGAAAGTGCCGTGAGCGTCGGCAGAATTGCGAGCGTCGCGAACAGGTGCCGGGGTCTCATATGACCGCTCCGTGATTTTTGGTTGCCTGCGTCTGGCTCAATATATTAAGCGTAGAGCATGATGCGGAGCAAATCGACATGAGCGCCCGACGCAGAACGGCGCTGGCAGGGATCGCGCTTCTCGCTGCGGCAAGCGCCGCTTCGGCGCAGCAATCGGGCGCAAACAGCCCTATCCCGGCCAAGCGTCAGGAGCGTCTTCCGGCGCCGGCCGAGCGCCCCGTGGTCAGGACTGCCTCGGTCGACCCGGACGGACGGATCGTGCCGGGAGGCACCGACTCGGCCAAGCCCGTGCAGCGGATCGGGGAGGGCGCCCGCGCTGATCCTGATGCCGCGAAGGCCATGGCATCGCCCTGCGCAGAGAGCGCCCCGCTCAACCGCGAGGAGGCAAGGCGTCTGGTCGAGACGACGGCGCGCGAAGAGCAATTCATGCCTGAGTTCGTGCTGTCGGTCGCGCAGGCCGAGAGCCGTTACAACTCGACGAGCTTCTCGGGGAAGGGCGCCTATGGGCTGATGCAGCTCATGCCGGCGACCGCCCAGGCCTTCGGCGTCGACATCTGCGACCCGAAGGACAATGTGCGCGGCGGCATCGCCTTCCTGCGCGAGCTGACGGCAAAATATCGCAATCCGGTCTATGTGCTCGCCGCCTACAACGCCGGCGAGCCTGCCGTCCTCGAGGCAGGCGGTGTGCCGCCGACACCTGAGACCGTCGGCTTCGTCGCGGCGGTGTTGAACGAGTTCTACCAGTGGCCCGCCCTTAGCAGCCGGACCGACGCCTTCGCGCCTGCTCCGAGAAGCGGACGCAACGAATTCGCCGGCGAGCCCACTGGACGCGTGCCGAGAACGGCCGCGCCCGCGCGGCCTGGTGCACGCCGTCAGGCTGAGGGTTGGCAGGGCGGTTTCGTTCAGAATTTCGATTGAAGGAGAGCAAGACCATGAGGCTTGAGGGCTGGATCGGACGGAGCGCATTGGCAGGCGCCGTGGCTATGGCAATGGCAGCACCGGCCCTGGCACAGAGCGGCGGTCAGCTTCAGCCTGTCCAGAGCACCCTGCAGACACTCGTCAACACGCTGACGGGACCGATCTCGACGTCGCTCGCGGTGCTCGCGGTCATCGCCTGCGGGCTCATGGCCTTCGTCGGGCGCCTGACCTGGGGTTTTGCTGGATCGGTCATCTTCGGCATCGTGCTCGTCTTCGGATCGGCTCAGATCGTCCAGTTCTTCCAATCGGCGGTCGGCAGGTGATCGCATGGCCGAGGAGGTCGATCAGCCGCTGATCACGCCATTGGTGAAGGGACTGACCCGACCGCCGAGCCTTCTCGGCGTGCCCTATCAGTTCTTCATGCTGATCGGCGTCTTCTCCGCCGTCATCTTTCTCGTGACGAAGAACCTCCTGATGCTGCTGACCATCCTGCCGCTCTACGCGATCGGCCGGATCATGATCGTGCGCGATCCGGCGATCTTCGAGATCATGCTGATCCGCGGCCGAAAGGTCCCGCCCCGGAGCAGGGGGTTCTGGGGCGCGACGAGCTACCGGGTCTAGCCATGGTGATCGCGCGGGCACTGCGGGACGAGCTGAGCTTTGGAGCGGTGTCGCGACGCGAGAACCCGGTCGGCTCGCATATTCCGTATTCGCGGCACGTCTCCGACGAGACGATCCGCACGGATGACGGCATGTTGATGTCGTTCCTGCACCTCTCCGGCTTCTGTTTCGAGACAGCCGATATCAGTGAGGTCAATTCACGACTGCTCGGCCGCAACGATCTCCTGCGGGCGCTGGGCTCGTCGCGCTACGCGCTCTACACCCATATCGTCCGGCGCGAGGTGAAGCCTTCGATCGCCTCGACCTTCGACAACGATTTCTGTCGCGAGCTCGACGAACGCTACACCGCCGGGCTGCGCCAGCGGCGGATGTTCGTGAACGACATCTATCTCACCGTCATCCGGCGAGAACTCCAGGGCAGTGTCGGCACGGTCGATGTCGTGTTGCGCAAATTGTTCGGGCGCCACGACACGGACGGCCGCTCGCTCAGCGAGGAGCAGGCCGTCAACGAACTCTCGGACGTGATGACGGCCATGCGCGAGACCCTGCAGGCCTATGGCGCACGGGTGCTGCGGGTCGTCGATCGCGGCGGCGTCTGGCATTCGGAGCCGTTGGAATTCCTCGTTCAGCTCGTCAATGGCGGCATGCCGCGCCCGATGGCACTGCCGCGCATGAAGCTGGCCGAAGCGCTGTCGACGAAACGGCTATTCTTCGGCCGTAACGCCGTCGAGATCCGTGGCGCCTCGCCGGACGACACACGCTTCGGCGCGATGATCTCGGTCAGCGAGTACCCGGCCCTGACCGGGCCGGGGATGCTGAATCCGATGCTGCGGGTGCCGCACGAGTTCATCGTCACGCAGTCCTTCGCCATCATCGACAAGCCGATCGCCATGACGCAGATCGATCGCGTCGGCCGGCAGATCGAGATGTCGGACGAGGCTGGCTCCGTCGTCGCCGAGCACCTTTCGGATGCGCGGGACGAGCTTCTCTCGTCCGAATCCATTTATGGCCACCACCATCTCAGCCTGCTCTGCCTCGGCCGCGACATGGAGGAGGTGACGAAATGCGTCACCGATTGCGGCACGGCCCTGACGGACGTCTCGGCGATCTGGGTGCGCGAGGACCTGAATTGCGAGCCCGTCTTCTGGGCGCAGCTCCCCGGCAACGCCTCCTATATCGCTCGCTCCTCCATGATCTCCTCGAAGAACATGGCCGGGTTCTCCTCGCTCCATAACTATCCGAGCGGCCAAGCTAGCGGAACGCATTGGGGCACACCGATCTCGGTCCTCGAGACGACATCGCAGACCGCGTATTTCTTCAATTTCCACGTCCGTGATCTCGGTAATTTCACGGTCACGGGACCATCGGGCTCGGGAAAGACCGTGTTCCTCGGCTTCATCTCCGCCCAGGCCCAACGCGTGCAGCCGCGGCCAAAGCTGGTGCTGGTCGACAAGGACCGGGGCCTGGAGATTTTCGTGCGCGCGCTTGGCGGGCAATACGAGGTCCTGCGTGCCGGCGAGCCGACCGGATTCAATCCGTTGCGGCTCTCCGACAATGGCGCGAACCGCGAATTCCTGTTCCAGCTCTTCAGCTTCATGCTCCGCCGCGCCGACGGCATCGGGCATTCGACCCGCGAGGAGCAGGTGATCCGCAACGCGATCACGCAGGTTCTGACGGCGCCGCCGGAGGGGCGGACGCTCGACGAATTCGCCGAGCTGCTGCGTGGCGCCATGCGGGCTGGCGACGACGATCTCTATGCCCGCTTACAGCCCTGGATCCGCGAGGACCAGCGCGGCTGGCTGTTCAACAATGCCGAGGACACGTTCTCGATGGCCTCGATCTTCGGCTTTGACATGACCAGCGTGCTCGACGATCCCGTTAACCGGACGGCGGCGCTGATGTACATCTTCCACCGGCTCGACGAGCTGCTGGACGGCCAGCCGGTGATGATCTTCCTCGACGAGGGCTGGCGGCTCCTCGATGACGAGGTCTTCAGTTACTTCATCAAGGACAAGCTCAAGACCATCCGCAAGCAGAACGGGGTCATCGGCTTCGGCACGCAATCGGCAGCCGATATCGTGAACTCCAAGCTCGCGCACACGCTCATCGAGCAATCGGCAACGAACATCTTCTTCCCGAACCCGAAGGCCGACGAAGCATCCTATGGCGGCGCCTTCCGACTTTCGGCCCGCGAGGTGCGCTGGATCCGGACGACGCCGGCGGAATCGCGCTCCTTCCTGATCAAGCACGACCAGGACAGCGTAATCGCGCGCCTCAATCTCCGGGGCATGCCGGAGTTGATCAAGGTGCTGTCGGGCCGCACCGAGACGGTCGCCGAGCTCGACGCGCTGCGCGCCCGCGTCGGTGACGATCCGCAGGCCTGGCTGCCGGTCTTCATGGGAAGGGACTGATCATGCGGGTCCAGACATTCGCCTTCATGCTGCTGGCAACCGGATTCGCGAGCTCCACCCTTGCCGCCGTGCCGGTGAATGACGGGGCGATCCTCGACCGGCGCACGGACGAGTCCACCAAGAAGGTCGAGATCAAACTCATCACCGGCAAGACCCAGACATTCACGCAAGGCATCAACTGCTCGGTGACCAAGCCGAAGAAGGACGATGCGGTCACGAGCCCGACGCAGAAGCCCGATGCGGGCCGTGGCGCGGCGACCCTCGATCGGGCTGACCCAACCATCAAGACGTCGCCGGCCTTCACCAAGCCGACGACGACGGAGTCCACCGGCACGGGATCACAGCCAGCGGCCGACTGGACGGCCGCGCCACGCGCCGATCGCGAAGGCACGGGCCAGGTCATCGGCGGTATGGAGACGGTGCAGGCCTCGATCCAGCCGAACCGCCAGGTCTTCGAGCGCATGGGCCGTGAGGTCGGCTCGGACGGCACGCTGATGGAAGCGATGGACCGCAACAGCGCGATCCGCACACAGACCGGGCTCACCTTCAACGAGACCATCCACGGCGTGTCGTTCCTCACGCAAGCCTTCAACCTCCCCAATCTCGCCGCCGCCTCGATGTCGAGCCAAGGCACGCGCGGCGTCACGCTGCCGACATCGGCCCGCGGACAGGCTAGGCCGCGACAGACGATCAATCTATGTCCGGCCGGGATGACGGGGGAGGGGACCGCCGCAAGCCCCTGCGTGGCCGCGGGCTGCTCGACGACGCCCTACGGGACGACACCGGCGCCGGGCTGCGTCGCCCGCCGCTACAACGACACGGGGGGCAACGTCTCCTTTGCGATCGAACGCGAAACCGCCCGGGCCAATGCCGCGCAGCAGCCATTGTCGAGCGATGAGCTGATGGCCGCGGTCCGACAGTACCAATCTCGCTGAGCGTGAAAGGAGCGATCGTGATGCGAAAGCCCATCCAGACCCTGTGCGCGAGCGTCGCGGCGCTCCTTGCCGCGACCGCCGCCTCCGCGCAGACGCCGGTGATCGACAATGCGAACCTGCGCAAGGCGCAGGAGATCGCGACGACGACCAACAGCATCCTCGCCGCCGACCGGGAGATCATGCAGTTCACGCAGAAGACGTTGGCCGCCGTGACCGGCGATCGCACCAGCCAGGCGGGGCAACTCTCCCAGATCGCGCTCGGTGGCGGCAGCTTCTCGATGGGCGGCGCGCCGTCGCTCGGCAGCGTGATCTCCGGGGGATCGCTGTCCTTTGCGGGGATGGGCGGCGGCTCGCAGAACATCGTTTCGGGCCTCATCAACGGCCTGCAGCTCGTGAAGACGATCTCAGGCCTGATCAACGGCCAGACCATCCCGATGGACAAGAGCTATTCGCAGCTCGTCAATACGGCCGGCACCATCACGGGCCTCGTCGACTCCACGCAATCGGGTGTGCAGACCCGCAGCGGCGCCTTCAAGCAAGGGGCCGGCATGATCGGCCAAGCTCAGGACCTCAAGGGGAGCGTCGACCAGAACAGCCAGATCATGGTGCAAACCGGCATCACCGTGAACGAGTTGATCGGCGCGGTGAACACGGCGACGGCCGCCGCCAACCAGCCCAACATCGACCGTATGACCATGATCTCGCAGGCGACCCGCGCGCTCGAGTACAAGGCGGGGCGATGAGGGGAGGGCGCCTCATTGCGGCCTGCGTCCTGACCGCGCTCATCGGCGGGTGCGCGGTGAAGCCGCTCAAGGCGCCGTGCTCGCGCGACGAAGGCCCGCCGATCGTGCCGATGGCGTTTTCCTCGCTCGGGCCCGAAACGCCGGCCCCTTTCGAGGAATGCGGCCCGATGCGGCCGGTCAACGCGGCCCCGGCGCGATAAAACGGAGCCGCGGCGCATGAATTTCAACATCACGACGCTGCTCTCGACCGTCGACCGCTTCGGCAACAATTTCGTCAGCCAGGCGTATCAGAATCTCGCTTCCGCCCTGACGGGCGGGGGCCAGGTCGGCGTCGCGGGGCTGCTGCTGACGCTCTATGTGATCGTCTGGGCCTACGGCATCTGGTCGGGAACCGCGCAGGGCAATCCAGCGGAGATCACCTTCCGGCTTCTGCGCGCCTTCGCCATCTATGCGCTGGCGACAAGCTGGAACGATTTTCAGACTTTCGCCTATCAGATGCTGAACGAAGGTCCCTCGGCCATCGGCAACGCGATGCTGACGAGCGTGAGCGCCAACGTCACCGGGACGTCGGCCGGGCTCAACTCGGTCAACGGCGTGCAGACCGGGCTCCAGAACATGTGGGACTCGCTCGCGGGCTCGACGACCAGCTTCATCAAGAATCTCGGCGTGCTCAATTTCGGCGGCTATGTCCTGGGCGCAGTCATCCTGATTTTCGGGGCGCTGCTGGTCGGCTACGCGCTGTTCCTGATCATTCTCGCCAAGATCTTCCTCTGGCTGCTGCTGGCACTCGCCCCGATCTTCATCGTCCTCCTGCTGTTCGGCTACACGAGCCGGTTCTTTTCGGGCTGGGCGTCCTCGATCGTGCAATATGTCTGCGTGCAGATCCTCGTCTATGGCTTCTGCGCCTTCTTCATCTCGATCAGCCAGAGCTATTTCGACGCGGTCAACCAGGCGAACGCGAAGGTGGCGACGAGCTTCACCGAAGCTGCGCCCCTCGTGGTCATCTGCGTGATCGGCATCCTGCTGCTCTCGCAGATCACGATGGTTGCCGCCTCGATCGCCGGCGGCATCGCGGTCCAGTCGCCGCGCTTTGGCGGCATGTACTCGCGGATCGGTGCCTTTGGCGCCGCCATGGGCGGCAGCGCGCTTGGGAGAAAGCTGCTCGACCGAACGGGTTGGACCACGCCCGGAGAGCGCCATGCGGGGCGGGCACGCGCGCGTCTCCAGTACACGCAACGGGAGTTCGAGCAGAGCGCCGACTACAAGCGCCTGGCGAAGAAACTCACAGAAACCGCATAGCGGTCAGGAACAGGCATGACGGAATTGGTGAGCGAGGCCGCGGGAGCGGTCCAGGGCAGGACCCCGCCCTTGCCGTATTACACCGACGCGGCGATCTGGGAGAACGACATCGCCCGCCGGAACCGCTGGTCCCGTTCGATCGCCTGGACGATCGCGCTCGTCATGTCGGTGATCGCGGTCGCCGCGCTAGGAGCCCTGGTCCTGGCGCTGCCGCTCAAGACCTATGAACCCTATATGGTGGTGGTCGATCGCTCGACCGGCTTCGTCGAGGTGAAGCGGCCGATGGCCGAAGGACCGCTGCAGCAGGATGAGGCGATCGCGACCTTCGATCTCGTGCGTTATGTGAAGGCGCGCGAGACCTATGATCCGAAGGCGCTCAAGGACAATTTCGACCTGGCGCAGCTCCTGTCATTGGGCGACGCCTCTCGTGAGCTCGTCGAACTCTACAGTCCCGCCAATCCGCAGAACCCGATCAAGATCCTCGGCTCGAACACGATCGTCGCGGTCAACGTCAAATCGGTCACCTTCCCGAACCAGCGCACAGCGCTCGTCAGATTCTCGACCGAGGAGAAATCCCAGACGAACATCGTCACCCGGCACTGGGTGTCGCTGATCCGCTTCCGCTACACCGCGGCGCCCGCCCGCAACGAATATCGTTTCCAGAACCCGCTCGGCTTCCAGGTCCTTGAATACCGACGCGACCAGGAGACCGTCACGCCCGAGGGGAGCAGGCCATGACGATCCCCCGGCGCGTGGGTGCGCTTGTGCTCCTCGTCATGCAGATCGTCACCGTCGCCCTCCCGGCCGCAGCGGAGCTCAGCCCACGTTCGGGACCGCGCGACAGTCGTATCCGCTATGTCTGGTATAACAAGGACGAGGTCGTCTCGGTGCAGGCCTCCTATGGCGCCTCGACCATGATCACCTTCGCAGAGGATGAGCGGATCGAGACGCTCGGCGCCGGCGATGCGCTCGCCTGGCGCATCGAGCCGAACAAGAAGGGGAACGTCCTCTTCGTGAAGCCGGTCGAGAAGGAGGCCCACGCCAATCTCAACGTGCTCACCAACAAGCGCTCCTACGTCTTCATCCTGAAGGGCGAATTCCGGCCGGTCGCGCAGCAGGTCTATTCGATCGTCTTCCGCTATCCCGACGAGGAGGGCGACAACGCCGCCATGATGGCACAGGCGCGCGAGCGTGCCGCGCAGCCCAATCTCCGCAATTTGCGGGCGGAGAATGTGAACTCGGCCTATGGCTACAAAGGCTCCTCCGCCAACAAGCCGCTCGTGATCTTCGATGACGGCACCAAGACCTTCTTTCGCTTCGATCCGGCGCGCGAGACGCCGGCGATCTATGTCGTCGATGCCGAGCGCAACGAGAGCCTGATCAATTTCCGGCGCGAGGGAGAATACCTCGTCGTCGATCGGGTCAACCACCAGTGGACGCTGCGCAACGGCGACGACGCAATCTGCATCTTCAACATGCGCCTCAACAATCTGAACCAGCCGACGGGTCTGGAACCTCATGCGCCACAGCGCATCGGTGGCCCGAAATCGCGTCCGGTGAGGACCCGCAATGCCATCTCCTAACGAGTATCGCGCCCTCGCCGAAGAGGCCGCCGGAAGTGTCGTTGCGGCGCGTGCCTCACGGATCGGGACCTTCCTGAAGGTTGTGGCTCCGACCGGCGCCGTCCTGGTCGCCGGCTGGATGATCTACAGCGCGATGCGTGCCCCCGACCGCCCTTCGATCACGAGCCCGGACACGGAGGACTTCCGAACCACCCAGTATCCGGGCCCGTCGATCGACACGCCGCGACCGCAGCTCGACAACGGCACCATTACGGTCCCGACCGCGCCCGAACCTCCGCCTCCGCCGCCAGCCCAGCCTCCGACGACAATCGAAGCGCCTCCACCGCCGCCGCCCCTCCAGCCGCCGATCCAGGAGGCGACCGTACCCGACGACAGCGAAGCGCGCCGGCTGGCCGAGGAGGAGCGGCTGCGTCTGGCGGAAGAAGAACGAAAGAAGTGGGAGCGTCTGCGCGCGGGCCAGCTCGTGGCCGATAGCGGCGGCACAGCGGGAGAAACCAGGGGCACCAATGGCAATGGCAGCGGGGCCGTCGCCGCCGACAATACCGAAGACGATCCGAATCGACGCTTTCTGGCCCGCACCGGGCAGGCAGGCGTCGAGATCTCCGAGGCGACGAAAAACCCGCGTATCGACGCTCTCGTCGCCCAGGGGACCATGATCAAGGGCGCGCTCGAGACGGCGATCCAGAGCGATCTCGCCGGCATGGTGCGTGCCGTCGTCTCCGAGAATGTCTGGTCCTTCGACGGTCGCCGCATTCTCATTCCGGCCGGTTCCCGCCTGATCGGCGAATACCGCAGCGGTCTGAGCACGGGCCAGACCCGCGTCTTCATCGTCTGGACGCGGATGCTGAGAAGCGACGGCGTCTCCGTGCAGCTCGGCTCGATGGGGACCGACGAACTCGGCCGTACCGGCATGACCGGCATCGTCGACAAGCACTGGGTCGAGAAATTCGGCTCGGCGATCCTGCTCAGCCTCGTCGGCGGCGCGGCGCAATTCATCGCCAATCTCGGACAGGACAATCAATCTGGCCAGAACCAGTACAGCACCATCGATCCGACCACCGGCCAGCCGGTGGTCGTGCAGGGCCAGCCGAACCAGAACGCACTCTATGCGCGGCAGATCGGCGCGCAGCAGGTTTCGATGACGCTGAACCGGATCGCCGAGGAAGCGCTGCGCGACTCCATCCACATTCCGCCGACGATCCATGTCGACCAGGGCTCGCGCATCATGGTCTTCGTCCGGCGCGATCTCGACTTCTCGGCCTTCTATCCGGACCCGGTGAAGGAGGCCTTGCGGGAAATCCGACATGAGCGGGCCCGTGCACGTCATGTGAAATAAATCTGATAATAGGAATAAGTTCCATAATTCCCATTATGCGAATCGCGGCCGACACCGATGAATGACACGACCCGGACCGTCTTTCTGAGCCGCGCGCTGGAGCCGATCAGGCGCTGGCTCAGCGACGATACGGTCGTCGAGATCTGCGCCAATCGCCCGGGCGAAGTCTGGATCGAGGTCGCCGGCGGCACGGAAATGGAGCGCCATGCCGTACCGGAGCTCAGCCGCGCCGCGCTGCGCCATCTGATGGAACGCGTCGCCGCCTTCAGCGGTCAGTCCGTCAATGAGGAGCATCCGCTGCTTTCGGCCGCCTTGCCGGATGGCGAGCGCTTCCAGGGCGTGCTGCCGCCGGCGACGACCAATGGCGGCGCCTTTGCGATCCGCAAGCAGGTCGTGAAGGACATGCGCCTCCAGGAATACCGCAAGCGCGGCTCGTTCGCGGCGGTCGATATCGGCGATCCCAATGCGCTGAGCGCGACCGATATCCGGCTCTGCGAGCATCTCGACGCCGGCGAGATCGAGAGCTTCATCCGTCTCGCCGTGGCCGAGCGCTATTCGATCCTGCTCTCCGGCGGAACGTCCTCGGGCAAGACGACCTTCCTCAACGCGATCCTGCACGAGGTGCCGCCGGAGGAGCGGATCATCACCATCGAGGACACGCGCGAGGTGAAGCCGGTCCAGCCGAACTATCTCCCGCTCGTCGCCTCCAAAGGCGATCAGGGCCAGGCGCGGGTGACGATCGAGAACCTGCTGCAGGCCGCCATGCGACTGCGTCCGGATCGCATCTTCCTCGGCGAGATCCGCGGTGCCGAAGCCTATTCCTTTCTCCGCGCCGTCAATACGGGACACCCCGGATCGATCACCACCATCCATGCCGACTCTCCACACGGTGCCTTTGAGCAGCTCGCCTTGATGGTCATGCAGGCCGGCCTGGGCCTGCGGAAATCGGAGATCGTCGACTACATCCGCTCGGTCCTGCCGATCGTCATCCAGCAGACCCGCCGCGGCGGCTGGCGCGGCACCTCCGCCATCTTTTTCAACCGCATGGCCGATTGGCAGGCGGCCAGAAAGGGCCCCGGCGATGTCACGAGTCTACGCGTTTAGGCTGCTGATCGCGCTGCTTGCGCTCATCGCCGCCTTCCTGCTGACCAGCCTCGCCTACGAACTCGTCGTCACCGCACGCTGGAACCCGACCTTGGCCGGCGAGGGTAAATCGCGTTGGGCGCTCCTCCAGTTCCAGAACAGCCGCCGTGATCCGGGCGCCCTGCTCGTCGCCTGGGAGCATTTTTCGCAGCGGCTCGCCTACCCGGCTACCCGCTCGGAGACGATCATCCGCGGGCTGATCGCTGGCGGAGCGACGCTGGCGCTCGCCGCAGGGATCACCCTCTTCGCTGTCGTGATGCGCAAGCCCACCCATCACGGCAATGCGCGTTTCGGCAGCCTGATCGATGCCGGCCGCAAGGGGCTTCTGGCCAGGCAGGGTCTGATCCTCGGCCGGCTGAACGGCGCGACGATCACTTCGGACGATCCCTCCCATGTCCTGGTCGTCGGTCCGACACGGTCGGGCAAAGGCGTCAGCTTCGTGATCCCGAACGGGTATAGCTGGCGTGGATCATCGGTCTGGTTCGATCCAAAACGCGAGCTGTTCGAGGCTATTGGTGCCCATCGACAGGCGCTCGGCGATAAGGTGTTCATGTTCTCGCCCGGCGAGCGGAAAACGCATCGCTTCAATCCGCTCGACGTCATCCGTCGCGATGCTCACATGGCAACGGACGCAGCCGTGGTCGCCTCCTTCATCGTTCCGGAGGGAACCGGATCCTCGGAGATCTGGGCGCGCACCGGCCGCCAGCTCCTCACCGCCCTGATCGGCTATGTCGTCGCGAGCCCGCGCTATGACGGTCAGCGCCATCTGCGCGCAGTCACGAACCTGACCGCGACCGGCGTGGAATTCCTGCGCGTGCTGACCAATATCCGCGACGACGAGCAGGAGTTTCTACCGAGCTGGGTCGTCCAGGGTCTCAACCAGTTCATCGCGCTCGAGAAGGAAACCCGAAATTCCGCCTTCTTCAACCTGACCGCCGCGCTGAACCCCTGGACCAACGATCTCGTCGCGGCCGCGACCGCGAGCACCGACTTCGACATCGCGCAGCTCCGCAAAGATCCGACAGCCATCTTCATCGGCTGCTCGGTCGCGCAGCTCGACATCTTCCGGCCGATCATCAAGATCCTGATCCAGCAGGTCCACGATGTGCTGATGACCGCGATGCCCGGGGCGGATGAGCCCCATCAGGTCCTGATCGTGATCGACGAGTTCCGCCAGCTCGGAAAGATGGAGTCGCTGGTCTCCAAGCTCACGATCAATGCAGGCTATGGCTTTCGCATGGTCCTGGTCCTCCAGGACCTGGCGCAGCTCGACGAGCTCTATGGCAAGGCGACGCGGCAAACCACCGTCTCCGCCTGCCAGGTCAAGCTCTTCATACGCATGAACGATCTGGAGACCTCGGAATATGTCTCGAAGATGCTGGGCTCGACGACGATCGAGGTGCGGACACCGATCATTCGCGCCGGCAAAGGCATCTTTGCCAGCCGCGACAAGAGCGTCAGCTATCAGGAGCGCGCACTGCGCACCGCCGAAGAGTTGCGCCAGATGCCGTCCGACCGCGCGATCGTGCTCGTGCCGAATGCGCCGGGTTTTGTGATCGGGAAGCTGGCGTACTTCCGCGATGCCCCTTTCAAGGCGATCTATCGACGGTTTCGCGACAGGCGCCTGAAAGTCCCGCCCCTCCCCATCTGGGAGGTGCCGCCGCTCACCTCGTTGGCGGCGGTGAAGGCCAAGCTTGCGCGGGGAGCCGCTCCGGCGGCCTCCCACGCCGCGGTCGAACTCGTCGAGCCGGAGGTGCTGCCTCCCGTACGATCCAGCCCTACACCCGCCGCGACCTCCCCGCCGGATCTTAACGGGCCGGGCACGATCATAGAGGAGATACCGCTACCGCCGGAACAGGAGGCGGCTCCGGCTCCGAAGCGCCTCGATGAAAGCGATGACGACGATATTGTAGAATTGAGGCCCGGCAGCCCGATCGAAGCGACACCGCTTCCGAAGGTGGCAAAGACCGAGGAGCGAACGGCAGAGCCCTCCCCCCGCCCCGCGCGGCTTCTTGCACTGCCGATACGTCCGGGCGCCAGGAACGTCAGTATTTCCGCCCTGATGAGCGCGAATTCAGATGGAACCGCCACCGAGCAGGTCGAACTGATGCCGGCCGCAATGCTAGCCGATCTGAGTCCTGAAGCCCAAGCCGCGATCGATCACGTCAGACGTCAAATCAAGGACCATGGCGAGAGTCGCGATAGCCGCTCCTGACGCTTCCATGGCCGTCAACCTCACGACGCATTCCGCATGAAAAGGTTCGAGCCCACAGCATGCGGGTGGCGCGATGCCCGGCTCCCCGCATCGTTCACGGGGCTCCTCGCTCCCTTGGCATGTCCTGGATGCCCGGGAGCGGCGCGTCACATCCCCGCGATAACAGTGATGTGGAGCAATTTCAGGATCGCGCCCAGCGTCGCGAGCCGCGACAGGTCGAGAGCCGGGCTATCAGCCTCCAGCTTCAATGTCGCCGCCCGGTCGTAGACCGCTACGCACTGCTTGTTGGTGATGCGGGACATATAGATGATCCCGTCGAAGTCGGTGCGATCGTAGAGCTGCTGACTGAACCGCCGCCCCGCCAATTGTGCCTTGGCCCTTACGGCGTCGGTCGAGACGCCGAGAAGGCTTGCCCCCTCGTGCCGAAGGTCGAGCAGGAAAAGCGGCGTGGGGTTCCGAATTGCCGCTATAGAATAACGATCAAATTCCTCCTGGAGGATCTCGCGCTTCGTCTTGCGCTCAAAGCGGTCGCGGACAATCGTTTCCGCGACCGCTGTCATCGGATCCTGTGCGAGGTAGAGCAGGCGGAACTTGTCCTTCGGGCTTGCGAACCGCGTCTTACCGAAGCCCATGCCCAGAGGTGTTGCGGCGTGCGCGCGGCCGACGATCCTCACATAGCCGGTGACGTCCTCCCGTACGGCGAGACGTTGCAGAACAACCTTGTCGAGCGTCATTGCGCATCGAAATAGGCGCGGGCCACGTCGAGGACCTCATCGACGCGATCCTGCTTCAGGACATCGATCGGTTTCCGTCCTGAAAGAGCGGCATTCGGCCTGCTGAGCCAGAACCAGGCGATTCGGGAATTTCCGGCGAGGGCGCTGATCGCGGCGAGGCCTCTGGCAGGCCGTCCGTCGACAAATTGCTCGATCGGATAGACGTGGTTCCTCGTCCCCTTCAGCAGGGCGACAACCTCGCCGGCGTGATGCCAATGATTGAGCGTCGAGCGCGGGACGCCATAGTCGCGGCTGAGCTCGGTGGCGCCGGCGACCGGCCCAGCCCATTCCTCCAGCCTTCGCGCGACGGCAATGTCACTCAGCGAGCGCTCGCCCTCTTCACGTGAGATGACCTCGCCGAGCCCCTCGCCTTTCGATGGGGCGACGTCCCGTGGCAGGTCGAGTTCGATCTTGCCGGCGGACGGGTCGTCGCTAAAGGCCTTGACCAGCCTGCGGATGCCGCGCGCGAGCTCGCCCTGACGCTTGCCGAGTTCGCGTCGCGCTTCGATGGGAAGATCCACGACAGCGGCAGCCGCGGCTCCGGCGATGCGGGCCGAGAGAGCAAGGGACCCGGCCTCAAAGGCCTTGTCGCTGCGCAGCGCATCCTTCACCTTGCTCGCAACGCGGGCCGCCACATTCGCCTGCCCTGCGCCGTTTCGTTGCATCTGGGAACTGGCCACGGATCACACTCCAACACTGTGTGACCAATATAGGTGAGCGGCCTTCGTTTGTCCAATATGTCCAATTTGTGCGATACGATCGATATACCCGTGGCTATGAACACGGTGACACTACCGGGGTCCGACGCCGGGGGCGCGCGGTCCAGGGCGTTCCGACGCCCGAATAACACCCGTCACATCCGCTGGCCCGGCGGCTTCTGCTTATCGGCCTCTTCGCTCTCGATCGGCCGGGTGTTGATGCCGGTGTCCTGCTGATGCTTCAGCTCCTGCAAGCGTTCGCCCTGAGCGAGATTGGGATCGAGCCGTTGGCTTGGGTTCTCCGCGAGCGCGCGTGCCGCCTCGGCCGCGGCCTGCGCCTCCCGGCGTTCGCGTGCCGCAATCGTCTCGGCATGGTGAGTGGTGGCGCGATCCTGGGCGACCTCCCGCAGGGAGGCAGGATCGATTGCGCCGGAACTCTGTTCTCGGTTCTGCTCAGCGATCGCCCGGTCGCGTATGGCCTCAGCCCGCTCGGCCTCGCGCTGTTCAGCCGCCTCGATCTCGCGAGCGCGGGCGATCAGCGCATCAGCAAGCGGACCGAGAAGCTGGTGCACCTCATCCTCGGACATGTGCGTCTGCCCGCTTTCCTGACTGGCCTTGAGATCGGTCTGGATTGCCAGCTTCTCCATGGTCGCAGCGGTCCGGCGCAGGAACTCCATCTTCGTCGCGCCCCCCATGACGCCGGCAGCAAGCGCCACGGCCTCGCTAATGTCCTTCAGGTTTTCCCGCATCTCGGCGGCGGTCGCGTCAGCCATGTTCGATGCCTTTCGGTACTGATTGAGCGAGACCAGAATCTTACCCGAAGCGAGGCTTTGCGTCAGCCGCGCAATATATTGAGCCGCAGCCGGATGGTTCGGCTGCGCCTGTGCGACCGCCTGCCAGTCCCGCAGCCCCTCGCCTGCGGCAGCGAGTTGTGACCCGGTCTCCGGCAGCCGAACGGGGTTGATCCTGGCGCGCTGAATGCGCTGCCGCGCTTTCTCGACGACATGCGGATTGGCCTTCGCATAGGCTCGGTCCTGGGCCTCCCGCCCCGCGCGCGGCCGTTCAGCGACGTCGACAATCGCCTTGTCGCGCGGACCGTAGCTCTGCGACGACGCGCGGTAGGCGGCCGAAGTGGCGACGATCTTGAGACCTTGCTGCTGGGCATGAGTCGCATAGACCGCACGCCAGTTCCGCAGGTCGGCCGGGCCCGGCCGCAGTCTCTGCCCGTCCTCGCCCTTGACTGCGACGATGACGTGGACATGCATATGCCCATCGACTTCTTTGTCATCATGAAGCGCGAATGCGAATTTATGCTCGGGGAACAGCTCGTGCAGAAACCCGCGCGCCGCCCGAACCAGCGCCGCCTTGTCCTCACCGGCCTTCGCCGACAGGATCATGTGCATCGTATCGCGTGGCGAGAAGGAACGGAGCGCCTTGCTCCAGGCCTGGGCCGCAGCGCGCACCTGCGGCTCGGTCGCGATCACCTCGCCATCTCCGCCTCGTGCCTTGCCGTCATGGGTCAGCCGAGAGAGCTGGTAGATGACACCAGCCTTGCCGTGGCTCGCCTTGCCAACTGGAACGACATCGACTGCCTCGGCTGGGATACCGATCGCGGCGCCGACACGATCAGCGATCATCTGTCGGGTGGGGGCGCTGAACCGGCGATCGCCCTGCACCCGGGCATCGGAGAGATGAAAACGGTGATGCAGCTTCTCATCGCCGTTCTCGCCATTCACAACGCTGTGTCCGGCCATCGTCGCGACGATGCGGGCGGAAGCCGTACCATCTCCGCGCCGATCGATCCTGTAAGCGTAGCGGTGGCCTGCGAAAGCTGCCTCGACCGCTGCGGCGAGGCGCTCCGGGTCCTTCTCGCCCGCCACGGTTAGCCGGAACATCGCGACATCATCGCTCTCGCGGCGTTTGTCGAAGTCGCGCGCCCAGGTCTTCATTTCAGCGGCAACCGCGTCCTGCGTCGCGAGAATTCTCCCGTCATGTGTTTCCAGCGCTGCCTGGTCCCGCTGGATGTATTGGCCTATCGCCGTGGCCCGCGCGACGCCGTGACCGTAGGAGATCACCTTCAGCACCGCCGGCTGATAACCGGCCGCGAGCAGTCCAGCCGGAGTCGCAGCCCCGGCACTGGGCACGAGCCGCGAAGCCCTCGCCCCACCGGCAACTCGCCGGCCAGCCTTTCCGTGCGGCGGATCCTCCACGTCGAAGCGCGACGCGACGGGACGCGCTGGCATGCCATCGCCCACCGGAAGACCGTGATGCTGCCGCGCCGCGAAATATGGGCGCGGGGCGGAATATCCCTCCCCTGCCCTGGACTGGCGGATCAGGCGATTCTCCGCCTCCGCCGCAAGGCGCGCGCGCATCTGCATCGCCATGCCATCCAAGGCGGCCTGATCGACGCTCACGCCTCGATCTCCCGCATATGCGCGGCCCGACGGAGCTTCAGACCATACGCCACGGTCATCGCAGTCAGCTCATGATCGATCGCGCTCACCCGCTCGTCCAGGATTTCCCAGATCGGCAGCGCCGCTTCCATCGAAGGCGCGCGCCCGGCATGGATCGCGTGAACGAGTTGCGACAGGTTCCGGCCCACCATCCGGACTTGGGATGCGAGCGCTGCGACCGTGCGGGAGTTCTCGGCAGAGAGCGCCGGACCGACATCGAGGCTCGCCTGAATCAGGCGCCGAAGGGTCTCTGAGCGGCTCAAGCCAAAGGCCCGTGACGCCTCGTCGAGCCACGCGCTCACCTCGGGCGTGAGATCGACGCGGGCTCTTTTGCGTTCGTCGGCTCGGGTCTTGGTGGCAGACATGAAAGCTCCCTTGGAAGGGAAAGGTGCCGGCGCAGCCGGCCCAGGTCGCCGGCGGCGCGACCTGCCGATCAATTTGGACCCAAATTGAGTATCTTGTCAATTCAAACAAACATAAATTCCATACATACCAGATAAATACATCTTCACATCCGTTCATTTACTCATTTTGTCATTCACATATCGTGACATCACTTCATATATTCATCTCACAATTTAGTCATCACTCCCGATTTTCAGCGTGTCATTCCCTCATCACCTCCAGTTTCCATCGCGTCATCGCGAGATCGCCAAGGCGACCTTCTCCGGATTCTTGCTTGATATATTGAGCGAATGAGGCCATTGCAGAATGGAAGAATGACTCTCGCCCTTAGAAGGGAAGCCCGCAGGTGAGCGAACCTGAAAGCGAAGCCCTGCAGGTCA